>CAZWGG010000084.1:0-12355 GCA_964633305.1 uncultured Bacteroidales bacterium | reverse complement strand
ATGGTTCCTTGCATCTCCAGATACGACATAACCTGTGTAAAAATTGTAACGAATGTTCAATAGCCAGGGTATGCCCTTCAAATGCCATTCACAGGGTTCCTGCAGATGATCCGTACATGATAAAAGGAGATTTTACAAAACCGGGAAATAAGGGATAACATAAATATTAGAAACAGGGTGATCAAAATAATACAGCATAATGAGTATTTCCAAACAAATGGAAAAAGAAACACAGAAAAAATATATGCAGATATTTTCAAGTTTCTGACCCTATTTCTTTTTCTTTTCTTATTGCCTTACGAAAGTTATACCCAACAGCAACGATTTCCCAAACCCGAATTTGAAACAGGATATGAACAGCCTAAACCCACTACTCCCGAGCCCAGGTCACTTTCTATGGAATATGCTGATGTAGTTGTTTTAGTTCTGGTCTTAATTCTGTTGATATGGTTTACATTAAAAAACAGATCCAGAAGAGGTATACTTTGGGTGTCCGTTTTTTCATTATTCTATTTTGGATTTTATCGCGATGGGTGTATATGTTCTATCGGTGCCATTCAAAATATTTCTTTGTCTTTATTTTCCTCAAATTATGTTGTGTCTTTAACTGTATTAGCATTCTTTCTTATCCCGTTACTTATTTCACTGTTCTTTGGGAGGGTATTTTGTGCCGGTGCCTGTCCTCTTGGTGCTATACAAGATTTAGTTATAATAAAACCTGTTTCAATTCCCGCCTGGTTGCAAAAAACACTCGGATTATTTCCTTATATTTATCTAGGCCTCGCTGTTCTGTTTGCCGCAACAGGAACAGACTTTATTATTTGCAGGTATGATCCTTTTGTTGGAATTTTCAGAATGGGGGCTGAGTTTAATATGATTATTCTTGGAATAGGTTTTCTTTTAATCGGATTGTTCGTTGCACGTCCTTATTGCCGGTTTCTTTGTCCGTATGGCGGACTACTAAAAATCACCTCATTTTTTTCAAGAAATCACTTAAGCATATCACCCTCTGAATGTGTACAATGTAAACTTTGTTCCAACTCATGCCCTTTTGATGCAATTGAGCATCCTGTTGAAATGGATAATAAAGATAATTCACGAAAAAACTTCAAAAAATTTATTCGTTATGCCATACTTCTGCCAGTATTAATATTAATTGGAGGATATGCTGTTTCAAAATCGCATGTGTTTTTATCAAGAGCCCATCCCGATGTGTACCTGGCCGAATTATTAGTAGCTCACCCGGAAATGAAAAACAATACTGAGAATATTGACATAAAAACCTTTATGTCATCCGGTAAATCACTTGACACCCTTGTACAAGAGGCCAGAATCATCCGGGATAAATTTCGTGAAGGAGGATGGTTCTTGGGTGGATTTATAGGTTTCGTACTCGGTTTAACCTTACTAAACCAGGTTATATATAGAAAAAGAACAGATTACCAGCCACATAAAGGAAATTGCTTTAGCTGTGGCAGATGCATGAAATATTGTCCTGTTAAAAAATAATATGCCCATGGATAAAAAAAACAGAATAAAACTTTCTTCGAATATAGCAGTTATATCAGGTATATTTACTTTTATGGTAAGCATTCTGCTTTTATTGAATTACTGGCAAATAAAATCGAATGCCCCTCTTGAGGGTAAATCGATCGACATACTGGTGGAACGATTGGCTTCTGAACCCAATAATGAAGAATTAAAACAGGAAATCCGAAATCTCGATTTATTAGCACGTAAAGCTTTTTTTACCAGTCAATGGCAGATTAACACAGGAGCACATTTGTTACTGTTCGGATCAATAATACTAATTGTCTCATTAAGTGTGTATTATTCTCTACTGGCTAAAATTGAAAAACCAACTGATACAGGAATAAATGAATCATTAAGCAGAATATTATCGCAACGATGGGTATTAGGAGCAGGTGCTTTTATAATAGTCTTAGCCCTGGGTTCTTCGATTTTGTCAAAAGATAACTTAAAATTGTATTCACAAAAAGCGACTGTAACGGCACAGCCAAGCGAAGAAACAGAACAAATTGAATTGATAGAAATTGATGAATCCAATGAATTGGATAATTCAAGTAATGATCAGATAACCGAAAATACTGTAGAAGAAATTTCTGAAAAACCTCCTGGTCAAAACGACAAAGAAACAACAAAAGAAATACTTCCCAAGTTGTCTGATATGTCAACTCTTCGAAAAAATTATAATGGATTTCGTGGTTTTTTAGGAAATGGGATTAGTTTCCATAAAAATATTCCTGTTGATTGGGATGGAAGTTCAAACAAAAACATCAAATGGAAAATCCCTATACCAAAAACAGGGCACAATTCACCAATTATATGGAATGAAAAACTTTTTATAGCCGGGGCTGATACAAAAAGTAAACAAGTTTTTTGCTATAACCGCTATACAGGCCAATTGATATGGCAGAAGGAAGTTAATAATATTCCCGGCTCGCCTACTACTCCCCCAAAGACGACAGATGATACAGGGTTATCCGCTCCAACACTCACTACCGACGGTAAAAGGGTTTATGCTATATTTGGCACGGGTGATATCATCGCCTTTGATTTGGATGGAAACAGGATTTGGGCAAGAAATCTCGGTGTCCCTGATAATCATTATGGGCATGCTTCTTCACTTATCACATTAGGAGGCAGACTTTTTGTTCAATTTGATTCCAATAAAGGAGGAAAAATCTTTGCCCTGAAAGCCCCAACAGGTGAAACAGACTGGGAAATAAACCGGAATTCAAGAATTTCATGGGCATCACCAATATTGGCCCAAATAAATAACAACTACCAACTTGTGGTTTCCGGCGAACCTATTGTTGCGGGTTATGAGGTAGAAACCGGTAAAGAACTATGGTCGGTTGACTGCATGTCGGGAGAAGTTGGGCCCTCCCCTGCCTTTTATGACGGCCTTGTTTTTGCCGCCAATGAATATGCTACATTAGCAGCTATAGACCCGGTGACATCAAAAATAGTTTGGGAAGACAACGAATATTTGCCGGAAGTATCGAGCCCGGTTGTTAGTGAGGGTTTATTGTTTATTGCCACTTCTTATGGGGTGTTGGTTTGCTATGATGCAAAAACAGGAAAAAAATACTGGGAACAGGAGTTTAGTCAAGGATTTTATTCCTCTCCTGTAATTGCTGAAAATAGACTGTACGCCATTGATATGGATGGAGTTACTCATATATTAGAACTGTCTAAAGAACCTAAAATAATAGGAGAACCGTCTCTTGGCGAGAAAGTAGTAACCACACCTGCTTTTGCAAATAATTTGCTTTACATAAAGGGAATGAAAAATTTATATTGTATTGGTAAATGAGTTTTATACAGAAGAATTAAAAAATGTGATGATTTAATAAGACGTAACTTGCCAGATGATGGAATTCAAAATTTCGGACATAGAAAAGATCGTATCAGAAAAGGGTCATGAAAAAAATGCAGTTATCCCTATTTTACAAGCTATACAAGGAAGGTATAACTTCTTGCCGGAGGAAGCTTTGAAAAGAATTTGTGAAATTACCAATATCACTCCTTCAGAAATTATTGGTGTAGCCAGCTTTTATTCCCAGTTTCGCTTTGAACCGGTTGGAAAACATATTATCAAAGTTTGTGTGGGTACAGCTTGCCATGTGAAGGGATCAATGCTGGTGCATGATGCCTTTACTCGAGAATTGAAGTTGGGTGAATTAAATAAAACCGATAAATCGGGTAACTATACGCTTGAAAAAGTGAGTTGCCTGGGCTGTTGTACATTGGCCCCTGTCGTACAAATTGACCAGGTAACTTACGGCCATGTTGCCCCAAACCAGGTAAATGAAATACTATTTGATTTTCAAAATAAAAAATACAGCAGAAGTACGAAAACCGGCAGGAAAAGCAAGAGGGGAAAACCAGGTGGTGAAATACGTATTGGTCTTGGTTCATGCTGCGTAGCAAGCGGAAGTGACGATATAAGAAAAGCCATTGAGGAAACTGTTTCACGCAACAACCTGAATGTAAAAATAAAACATGTAGGTTGCGTGGGTATGTGCCACCAGGTACCCCTGGTTGAATTGGTGCCACAGGATAGAGATAGTAAACTCTTTGCAAAGGTTAAACCCAATGATGTGAAACCGTTAGTTGAAAAACATTTTCAGCCATCGGGTTTTATGCAAAGGGCTAAAATAAAACTGCTAAACACTATAGAATCGATTCAAAACGATTCGGGCTGGGAAGGCATTGAAAGATATTCGATTGATGTGAGGGAAAAACATGTTTCATCATTTCTCGGTCACCAGGTACCTATAGCAACTGAATACCGGGGTATTATAAACCCTCTTGATATTGAAGAATATAAATTAAAAGGAGGGTTCCTGGGGTTAAAAAAAGCACTGGAAAAACAACCCCTGGAAATTATTGAAGAAATAAAATCCAGTGAGATAAGAGGCAGGGGAGGAGCAGGATTCCCTACCGGCCAAAAATGGGAAACAGTTGCCAACTTGCAATCACAGCCTAAATACCTGATTTGTAACGGAGATGAAGGCGATCCCGGGGCTTTTATGGACAGGATGTTACTGGAATCTTATCCATACCGTATTATTGAAGGCGTACTTATTGCTGCTTATGCAATAAAAGCATCAATAGGATATTTTTATATCCGGGCAGAATATCCCCTGGCAGTTAAACGTATACGTGAAGCAATTGAAATATGTAAAAAAAATAACCTGCTGGGTAAAAATATAATGGGTGCAGATTTTAATTTTGATGTGCAAATTTATGAAGGAGCAGGAGCTTTTGTTTGTGGTGAAGAAACAGCCCTTATTGCATCTATTGAAGGCAAACGGGGATTCCCGAGAATAAGGCCCCCTTTTCCTGCAGAACAAGGACTTTGGAAACAACCTACACTGGTAAACAATGCTGAAACATACGCACAAATAGCTTATATTCTGCAAAAGGGAGCTAAAAAATTTTCATCTGTCGGAAGCAATAATAGCAAAGGCACAAAAGTTTTTGCCCTGGCAGGAAAAATAAACAGGGGAGGATTAATAGAAGTGCCCATGGGAATTACAATACGCCGGGTTGTTGAAGAAATTGGCGGGGGTGTGGCAAACAATAGAGAATTTAAAGCGGTTCAAATTGGAGGGCCTTCAGGTGGCTGTGTGCCCTATTGGTTGGCCGATACACCCATTGATTTTCAGTCGTTAAATAAAGTTGGCGCTATGATGGGGTCAGGAGGAATGGTAGTACTGGATGATACGGATTGCATGGTGGATATGGCAAAATACTTCCTGTCATTCACCCAAAACGAATCATGCGGTAAATGCACATTTTGCCGTATTGGCACACGCCGTATGCTTGATATTCTTAACCGTCTCTGTTCGGGAAAAGCTAAAGAAACAGACCTGGAAGAACTGGAACACCTTTCGTACTGGACAAAAAAAGGGAGCTTATGCGGCCTGGGAAAAACAGCTCCAAACCCGGTGTTGTCAACTCTAAAATATTTCAGGGATGAATATGAAATCCACATTAAAGGCACTTGTCCCACAGGAAAGTGTAAAGACCTGATTACATATTCGGTAAATGATAATTGCATCGGATGTACCAAGTGCTCTCAAAGCTGTCCTGCCAATGCCATTGCATTTAGCCCACATACAAAACATGAGATCGATACCGATACGTGCATAAAATGTGATACCTGCCGACAGGTTTGCCCTGTTGACGCAATATCTGTTAAATAATTATGGTGTATATTAAAATAAACGGTGAAGAATTAATTGTTGATAACAGCTTATCTGTTCTTCAGGCAGCAGAACAAGCAGGCTACCAAATACCTGCCTTATGCCACAACAATGATCTTGAACATTTTACTTCCTGCATGATATGCCTGGTAAAAGAACAAAAAAGTGATAAGCTTATACCTTGCTGCTCTGTTAAAGTTGAAGAGGGTATGGAGATCATCACTGATGATGAAGAAATTCATGAAGCCCGGAAAACTGCACTTGAACTGTTACTTTCAGAACATGTTGGAGATTGTGAAGCCCCTTGCCAAATAGCCTGCCCTGCCCATATGGATATTCCCCTTATGAACCGTTTATTGGCCGATGGAGAAATTGATAATGCGCTGGAGGTTGTAAAAAAAGATATTATACTGCCTTCGGTTTTAGGGAGGATATGTCCGGCTCCTTGTGAAGGGGCATGCCGCAGAAAATCGATAGACAATCCTGTATCGATTTGTTTATTGAAACGATTTGCCGGCGATGCAGGTAATTCATCAGTACCCGGAAAGCCAAAACCAATAAATAAAAAAATTGCCATAATCGGCGCAGGGCCGGCAGGCTTATCTGCAGCGTACTATCTGCATCAAAAGGGATTTCAACCCATAGTTTTTGATAAAAACACAAAACCGGGCGGAGCTTTACAATATGCTATACCCGATGAACAACTCGATAAAAAAATTCTTGACCAGGAAATTAATTTTATAAAAGACACGGGCATTACATTCAATCAAAACACACAGGTAACCAACAATATGTTCTTAAAATTAATTAAAGAGTATGATGCAGTGGTTGTTGCTACCGGTGATCTTTCAGAAGAAATTTCCGCATGGGGATTAAATAACAATAGCAAACAAATATTGGTCGACAAAAAAACATATCGAACAAACCTTTCCAATGTTTTTGCCATAGGTAATGTTAACCGTTCAACAAAATACGCTATACGCTCACTTGGCCAGGGGAAAGAGGTTGCATATAGCATTGAACAACTACTTACAGACAAAGAAATAACAGGAGGTCCCCGCTTGTTTAATTCAAGATTTGGAAAGCTGGCGCAGGAAGAATATACTGAGTACCTTAAAGAATCAACAAATGAAAAAAGGGTAATCCCGTCAAGAAATGATACCGATGGTTTTATTTTAGAAGAAGTAAAAAAAGAAGCAGCACGGTGTTTACATTGTGATTGCAGAAAACCAACTGCCTGTAAGCTGAGAATTTATTCAAATCAATACGGTGCTATTCAAAACAGGTTTAATTACGAAGGCCGTAAGTTTGTGAAAAAATTCACCCAGCATGATATTGTAATCTATGAACCTGAAAAATGTATAAAATGTGGTATTTGTGTGAGAATGACTGAAAAATACAAGGAAAAATTCGGATTTACTTTTATAGGCAGGGGATTTGACGTAAAAATAGGTGCCCCATTTAATGAACAATTAAACAACTCATTAACCAGCACTGCCAAAATAGTCGCTGAAGCTTGTCCGACTGGTGCCCTGTCATTAAAATGAATCTTACACCAACCAATAATGAGCTACTGATATGATAAAACCAGTATTTCTTTCATTTCTTCTTTTCTCCATAAGCATTATTGCCCAACATCAAAACAACTGGAGCAATTTCAGGGGAAATCAGCAATTAACCGGCTTTGTAAATGCAGAAATCCCAAATGAAGTAGATATCCTCTGGGCATTTAAAACAGAAGATGAGGTTAAAACCCCGCCTGTTGTTACGGATAATAAAATAGTAATTGGCTCAACCGATGGAAATGTTTATTGCCTGAACCTTGATGGCAAACTAATCTGGAAATTCCTGACAAACAATGCCATTGAAGCGCCTGCTCTTATCCATAATAAAAATGTATATGTTGGCAACCTGGAGGGTGTTGTTTATTCATTAAAACTCATTGATGGGACAAAAAACTGGGAATATAAAACTGACGGACAGATAATGGGAGGGCCTAATTGGTGGACCGACAATATAAAAACGTATATTCTTGTAGGAAGTTATGATTACTATCTGCATTGTATTGATTCAAAAAGCGGTAAAGGGGTATGGAAATACGAATCAAACAATTACTTAAATGGTACTGTAGCTGTTGATAAAAATTATGTTGTATTTGGCGGATGTGACGGTTTTTTGCATGTTGTGAATATAAAAACAGGAAAGGCTTCGTCGCAAATTGAAATAGCCACTTATGTGGCAAGTTCAGCAAGTCTTGAAGATGGTAAGGCTTTCATAGGCGATTATGACGGGCGTTTTTCTTGTATTGATTTAATCCAGGGGAAAATTAGTTGGAAATGGGAAAACGGGTCAACCAACCTCCCATTTATTGCTTCACCGGCAATCTATCAAGATAAAGTAGTAATTGGTAACCGTGATAAATACGTTTATTGCTTTGATAAACTTTCAGGAAAACTATTATGGAAAACAAATACGGGAAACCGTGTTGATGCTTCATCGGTTATTACTCATAACAAAGTAATAACAGCCAACATGAGAGGTGATATAATGGTATTGAACCTAAAAGATGGCAAATTGTTATGGAATTATGAAATTGGCAGTGCTATATTTTCAAATCCGGCTATTACAAATAACAAAATTATTCTTGGCGCCCAGGATGGAAATATATATTGCCTTGGAAAATAAAAAAAACTTTTAAAATTAGCCACGAATGAACGAATTATTAACTTAAAAACAAGTATTACTATAATCACATGAACATTATTCATATAATCCCTGGCTCGGGAGGAAGCTTTTACTGCGGGAATTGCCTGCGCGATAGTAAATATTTCGATGCTCTGCGCAGTCAGGGACATGAGGTAGTGAAGATACCTATGTACCTGCCTTTATTCTCAGACGAACATGATCTTAATTCAATTCCTGTTTTTTACGGTGCAGTAAGTATTTACCTGAAACAACTATTTCCTTTTTTAAAGAAAGCCCCTGAATGGTTTGATAACTTCTTAAATTCCAAACCTGTGTTAAAATTTGCAGCACACAGGGCAGGCTCAACAAGGGCCAAAGGACTGGAAGATATGACTATTTCTATGCTAATGGGCGAACATGGCGATCAACGGGAAGAACTCGAAAGAATGACCGAATGGATGAAGGAACACTATAAGCCCGATATTATCCACCTGTCCAATGCCTTGCTTCTTGGCCTGGCCCACCAGTTGAGAGATAAATTAAAAACCCGGGTTATATGTTCTCTGCAGGATGAAGATGTATGGGTAGATGTAATGACTCCTAAAAACCGGAAAAAGGTATGGGGATTAATGGCTGAAAAATCTCAATTTGTTGACAGGTTTGTTTCTGTAAGTAGTTATTATACAGGTGTATCTACAAACCGGATGAACCTTTCGGAAGAAAAAGTAAGTACTATACACCTTGGAGTAGACCCTGACAACTACCAATACAAAAATTCAATTGAGAAGAAAAGAAACATAGGATTTGTTTCAAGGATGTGTTATGAAAACGGACTTGATATACTGGTTGATGCATTTATTGAACTGAAAAAAAATGAAAAATATGATGATGTTAATTTAATTATTACAGGTGGCCATACAGGGGATGATAACAAATACCTGAAAAAGATTAAAAGGAAACTCTCTGCAAATAAGTTAGTCGGCTATGTTGAGTTTCATAGAGACTTTGAAGGAGAGGGAAGACAGGACTTTTTTAATAAAGTATCGGTAATTTCTGTTCCTGTTAGAAAAGGAGAAGCTTTTGGAATCTATATCACAGAAGCCCTGGCTTCAGGTATCCCTGTTGTTCAGCCTGACTTAGGTGCTTTCCCCGAAATTATAACCAGATCGGGGGGCGGAATAATATACAAGGATAATAACCCGCAATCATTAGCAAAAGCGCTTCAACATATTCTTGATGATGAGAAAAAATTAGAAGAATTAAGTTCTATTGCCAGAAAAAGTGTTGAAATGAAGTTTAATATCAATAATTTAGCAAAAGAATTAATCCAGGTTTACCAGAATGTATTATAAAACTTAGTCATGCTTCTTACATTAAAAAGTATTACAAAATCGTACAAAAGTCAATATGGGAAAATAAGCAGGGAAGTTCTTAAAAATCTTAATCTTGAAGTTGGAAAAGGTGAAAAAATTGCTATTGTTGGCCCATCAGGCTCAGGAAAAACTACCCTCTTAAATCTTATAGGTACATTGGATACTCCGGATACCGGGGAGATTATGTTTAATGACAACATGATATCCACACTAAGTGCTAATGAACTTGCAGCCTTCAGAAATCGTGAAATAGGTTTTGTTTTTCAATTTCATCATCTTTTACCACAGTTAACTTTGTGGGAAAACGTTTTGGTACCTACCCTGCCTGTAAAAAATAAATCGGTGAATTATGCAGAGAGAGCTGAATATCTGATGAAACGAACAGGAATATGGGAACAACGGTTTCAAAAACCCGGTGAACTATCTGGGGGTGAATGCCAACGAACAGCTGTTGTTCGTGCCTTAATTAACAACCCGGGCATTGTGTTGGCCGATGAACCCACCGGCGCGCTAGATGAAGAAAATGCAATCAGGCTTAGTAAATTATTAATGGATTTTAATGAGCAGGATAACATTACCCTTATCATTGTTACCCATTCAATGGAACTGGCAAAAAGGGCAGATAAGGTATATATATTAAAAAACGGTTCTTTAAAAGTAGAGACCAAAACTTAGTAGTGCCTGCCAGAAAACTCCGATTTTTTAAAGTCTTTGATAAGAAAACGTCAAAGACAAGGCTTTCTAAGCCTTGAAAATGAGGAGTTTACTGATTGTAAATGACTATTTTCAAGGCAAGAATAACGCAGTATTTGGCGTTTTCTTGCAAAGACTAAGTATTAAAGTATTGCATCAAGAATAATTTAAAAATATCTATTTTAATTATGTCTTACTTCCTGTTGGCAATAAAAAGTTTCACCCATTATTTTAAAAGCAACCTTGCCACTATGTTAGGTATTGCCATTAGCAGTGCTGTTATAACAGGCGCTTTGCTAGTGGGCGATTCTGTAAAATATAGCCTTGAACAAATTGTTCATTACCGCCTGGGTAATATCTCACATACTATTACAGCTGGTGAAAGAATTTTTACAAAAAATTTAAGTTCAAAAGTGGCTAATACGTCAAAAGTGCAAACTTCTTCGGGGTTTAAGCTTAAAGGTATGGCTATTGCAAAAGGAGGAAGAATCCGGTTAAATAATATACAAGTATTTGGTGTGGATACAAACTTTGGAAAACTTCTTGGTGGAAATTTTCAATATGATTCTATTGCTGCGGGAGAAGCAATCATAAGTGAAAATCTTGCATCCCGTTTCTCCCTTAAAACAGGAGATTATTTTCTTTTACGAATAAAAAAAGCAAGTTTAATCCCTTTAAATACCCCGTTTGTTTCAGATGCTAACCAAACCGTATCACAACGGGTTAAAGTGAAAGCTATTGCTGGGAAAGAAAATTTCGGCCTGTTTAATCTGCAGGTTTCGCAAACAGCTCCTTTTAATGTATTTGTTGATATAGATTGGCTAAATAATATTATGAGTTTAACCGGAAAGGCAAACATCATTTTCATTAACAATACGTCTAACTTATCATCAGATGAACTATCAAAACATGTAAAAAATAACTGGCAACTTGAAGATATAAATCTGGATATAACTTATCTGCCCGAATCAGAAGAATGGGAAATACATTCGGAACGGGTATTTATTGATAAAAAGATATCATCAGATATCTTACATGTTTTGCCAAATGCCCGGCCCATACTCTCTTATTTCGTAAATGCAATAAGCCATGGAGCAAAGAAAACACCCTACTCTTTTGTTTCAACATTGCCGGATAGCCTTATTTCCGGGAATCAGATCATTATAAATGATTGGACGGCCAGGGATCTGCAGGTAAAACCAGGCGATTCTTTACTTCTTACGTATTTTGAAATTGGCCCCTTACGTGAGCTCATTGAAAAAGAAGCCAAATTCGAATTAATTCGAATTGAAAAAATGCAGGGCAAGTTTGGAGATAAAAACTTAATGCCTTTTATCCCTGGCCTATCCAATGCCGGTGAATGTCGTGATTGGGAAACAGGGGTACCTATCGATCTGGAAAAAATAAGAGATAAAGACGAAGACTATTGGCTCAATTACAAAGGAACTCCAAAAGCATTTATATCTTTTTCAAAAGGCCAACAGCTTTGGCAAAACCGCTTTGGTAACCTTACTGCAATTCGTGTTGGCTCAAGTCAAATAAATGAACTACAACTACGAAATTTAATAAGGAAAAATCTTAATCCTTTTGACGTGGGTTTTCAAATTAATGAACTAAAAAAGGAAGGCATGTTGGCAGCCAGAAACGGGGTAGATTTTAGTCAACTGTTTATCGGGTTAAGTTTTTTTATTCTCCTATCGGGTATCATACTTTCAGCATTATTAATGGTATTTAATCTTGAACAACGTTCCCGGCAAATTGGCACATATTCTGCCTTGGGTTATTCCGGGAAATTAATCAGAAACATATTTTTAACAGAAGGTATGCTTACCGTAGTTCTTGGTTCAATGGCCGGTATATTCCTTG
>CAZWGG010000083.1:0-12383 GCA_964633305.1 uncultured Bacteroidales bacterium | reverse complement strand
TCTTTAATTGAAGGAAATCCATTGTTGTCTATAATCTTATAACCGGCACAAGCAAAGAAATTATTCACAAAACTGGCCCTGGCCTTCCTCATGGCGAGGTTGCCAATGGTTAACAAGAAAACTTTTGGCCTTTCTCCCGGATAATTTTCTGTCTGTAACCTTAGCATCTCAAATCCTTCAGCTCCCCTAAAAATGTTAATCGGTTGAGCAATTTCTCCTTCCAATGAATGCATTTTTTTATTCAACACCAATGAACCGGTCTTTTCCTTAACTTGTTCATTGGTGTTGGGGAACTGGTTAGTACCTACTAAAACATTTTTCCGGGTAGCCAAGTTTTTCGATTTTTGATTGGCTGTTTTGTTCAGAAGTTCCTGAATAAACCCTTTTTTAAAGGCAGAGATGTATCCCCCCTGGGCTTCAACATCTAAAAATAATTTCCATGAATGTTCAGCAATACTATTGGTAAGATTTTCAATATAATAGGATCCTGCTGCAGGATCAACAACCTTAGCAAAATAAGCCTCTTCTTTAAGGATGATTTGAATGTTTCGGGCAATTCGTAAGGAAAAATCAGATGATTTGGAAAAAGTGGAGTCAAACGGCTTCACTTCCAATGAATTAGCTCCTCCCAAAGAGGCCGCCATAGCTTCCGTAGTAGTCCTGAGCATGTTAACATGTGGATCGTAAATTGTCTTGTTCCAATCGGATGTTACGGAATGTATATACATGTTGACACTGGATTTACTTTCCGGCTTATAGCTTTCAACAATTTTAGTCCATAATAACCTGGCAGCTCTGAGCTTGGCAATCTCCATAAAATAATTCGGCCCAATGCCAAAAACAAATTGCACACGGTTTGCTATATAGTCAACTTTCAAACCTAGGCCTGTTAATTTTGAAAGATATTCGGTACCCATGGATAAAGCAAAGGCCAGTTCCTGCACAATGGATGATCCTGCATTTTTATAGTTCGCTCCATTAATAACGATCAATTTAAAAGGAAGAAGTACATCACTTGCTTTGTTTACTAAAGTCTTTAATTCACTAAAATCCTCTTTTTCCAAAGAATAAAAATTACCTGTTATGGTTAGGTTTCCTAAAGGGTCATAATCAAACGAACCTCTTAAGTTTTCTATCTTAACTTGCCTTTGTTTGATATCTTCAATAAAAAAGTTAAGGATATTGGGTGAGTTTTTGCCTGCAAGAATATTTATTGAGACACTTTCCAGGTCTATTTTATTGAATAAAGTGGACAACCTGTCGTTTGAATTTATCTGTATTGAACAGGTATTGAACCCGACTGAATTAACTCCCCGGTTAAACAAATCCAAAGCTTTTTTATTTGCATCTTTACAATTTGTAACCACAATATCCTGTCGAATTTCCCAATCATTAGTAATTTTCTTGCCTTCTGTTATGTCAAGAAATTTATCAGAGGGAGAAGTTAAGTTTTGAATATCTTTCAGGTCTTCTTTTCGGTAATAAGGTTTTACATCAAACCCTTCAATGGTATTCCAAATTAATCGTTTTTTATAATCAGACCCTTTCATATCTTCAACTATTTTGTCTTCCCATTCTTTGGTCGTAATTGGAGGAAAATCGGCAAATAATTTTTCATCTGGCATTTGTTCCATAATTCCGGTTTAAAATGAAGTGCAAAAATAAATGTTTTTTTATGAAATCAAGGAGTAATAAAGTCAAGATAATGAATATCAATGAGAATGCAGATTTTTTTTTTTGACTTTAAAGTTGGTTAACAAAGAGTAAACTTATGCACCATAGTTTGGAAAATATACCTCAAACCATTTTTTTAGGATCAACCCATTGATCAAACTGTTCTTCTGTAACAAGTCCAAGTTCAAGGGCCACCTGTTTTAATGTTTTTCCTTCTGCATGAGCTTTTTTTGCAATTTTTGCTGAATTTTCGTAACCTATATGAGGATTTAAAGCTGTAACCAGCATTAACGAGTTATTTAAATGTTTGTTAATAATTTCATGGTTTGGGGTAATTCCTGTCGCACAATTATCATTAAAAGAAACACAGGCATCACCAATAAGTCTTGCCGATTGTAAGACGTTTGTTGCAATAAGCGGTTTAAATACATTTAATTCAAAATGCCCGTTTGCCCCCCCTATTGAAACAGCGACGTCGTTACCTATTACCTGTGCACAAACCATGGTTAATGCTTCGGGTTGTGTTGGATTTACTTTACCTGGCATAATTGAAGAACCGGGTTCGTTTGACGGAATTTGAATTTCTCCTATTCCACAACGTGGACCGGAACATAACATCCTAATATCATTTGCAATTTTCATTAATGATACTGCTGCCCGTTTTAGTGCCCCGCTTAATTCTATCATAGCATCATGAGCTGCCAGTGCTTCAAATTTATTTGGGGCTGAAATAAAAGGATAACCGGTTAATTCTGCAATTTTTTTTGCAACAAGCTCAGCATAGCCTTTGGGGGCATTAAGTCCGGTTCCAACTGCTGTGCCACCAAGGGCCAGTTCACGGACCATTTCCATTGCACTATGGATTGCCCGGATAGAATTTTCAATTTGTTGAAAATAGCCTGAAAACTCTTGCCCAAGCGTAAGGGGAGTTGCATCCATAAAGTGGGTACGACCGGTTTTAACAATGTCATTAAATTCATGCCATTTTTGGGCCAGTGTGTCACGAAGCTTCTGTAAACCCGGCAATGTTACTTCAGATATAATTTTATAAGCAGCAATATGCATAGCAGTGGGAAACGTGTCGTTAGATGATTGCGATTTATTCACATCATCATTTGGATGAAGCACTTTTTTAGAATCGGTAAGTTTTCCACCATTTAAAACATGGGCCCGGTATGCAATAACTTCATTCATATTCATATTCGATTGGGTACCTGAACCGGTTTGCCAAATGACAAGAGGAAACTGATCATCTAATTTGCCATCAAGTATTTCATCGCACACCTTGGCAATTAAATCTTTTTTATCAGAAGAGAGCACTTTCAAATCAGAATTAGCTAAAGCTGCAGCCTTTTTCAGGTATGCAAAAGCATATATTATTTCTTTGGGCATACTTGCTTCTGGCCCTATACGGAAATTATTTTTAGATCGTTCGGTTTGAGCGCTCCAATATTTATCGGCAGGAACCTTAACTTCGCCCATAGTGTCGTGTTCGGTTCTATATTTCATAGCTATGGATTTAATTGGTAGTGGAAAAAAATTTTAAAATTCTAATGGAAATATAAAGATAGGAAATTCTATATCCAATATTAGTATATCTTTTATTTTAAAAATCTAATATTGACGCTGGTGTGCTTTTACAAAGCGTAGTATTTTACTTTTAAGCGATTTTTTTAGTATCATAAAAGAATACCTTGAGAACAGAAGTGGATGGCCGCTAAACAGGTTTTCAATTGCAGCAAAATTTCGGACATATTGAAAAAGCACTCTAGTCGTGGATATTTCTAAGTTTATTAATCAATCCAATTTAAAGAATTAATTCTTATGCCTCTAAAGCAATCATCCATACATCCTTTTGGGACAAAACCACATAAAGTCATCAATCCATCAATCTCTGCCTCAAAATATATTGTATTGTCTTTTTCATCAGCAACTAGATACTTACTTGCACAAGAATTATAAAGGTCATCAATGGTTAACGGCCTGGCTCCTTTCTCATGGCTTTCCAAGTCATCACTTGTTTCAGTATATGAATCAATTATCTCTCGTTGAAAACTGGGCTCTTTTATTTTAAATTCTTGATAAATTCTGGAAGTTACTATGTCATCCTCTATTTTCAATTCTGTAACACTGCCAAAACCGGTCCATGAAACAAAAGTTGTTTGGTAAACATAAGAATTACAATTTTTATACTTTTGTTTTTATGACCAATCTAATTATAGTATGTCCTAAACATATTAGAATCAACTAAAAAAATCAACATATCCATTTCACGAATGAGTAAGAAATACGATTTTTTTAAAACAAAATACGGTTATGAATTACTGATAGATCTAATTCGATTAGAGTCACTAGAAAAATATATAATCAATGACACCTCACACTACTTAACGTATTA
The DNA here is from genome assembly GCA_964633305.1 of uncultured Bacteroidales bacterium. Lineage (GTDB taxonomy): Bacteria > Bacteroidota > Bacteroidia > Bacteroidales > UBA10428 > CAZWGG01. The sequence continues at coordinate 8,311 of CAZWGG010000083.1, read as the reverse complement.
TGATATTACATTAATTCTTGAAGGAGACGGATTTTTTTTAATAGATGGCAATAAATTTGACATTTGTAGAAATCAAATATTCTTTTCTTCTCAAAATCAAATTCGTAAATGGGAGATTGAAAAGGCACCAAAGGGATTGGTATTGATTTTTGAAGAAGAATTCTTATGTGCTTTTTTTAATGATGCTGAATTTGTTCAGAAATTGTCATATTTCAACAATGTAATGAATCCTCCTAGTATAAGAATTACGGATGAAAACAACGAATACCTTGTTAACATCCTGGAAAATATTGAAAAAGAAATCATATCAAATAAAGACAATCACATACTTCGGGCACTGCTTTACCAGGCACTTGCCTGGTTAGACCATAAATACCGGTCGATATATGCTATCACGGAAAATAAGCAACCAAGTAATTATGTTTTAAAATTTGTCAAGTTAGTGAATAAGAATTTTCAAGAGTATCATTCGGTCAATTACTATGCCGGTAAATTATGCATTACCCCAGGGCATTTAAATGAATTGCTAAAAAAACATTATGGCATAACTGCAAAGCAATATATACAAAACAGGATAATGCTTGAAGCCAAAAGGCTGTTAAGTTTTTCTAATCTGCCGGTTTCGGAAATTGCATGGAAATTAAATTTTGACGACACTTCTTATTTTGTTCGGTTATTTCGTAAATTAAACGGAAAAACGCCGTTGGCATACAGAAAGAAACAAAATCCTTAAAAAGTACCATTTCTCCCATAATTTTTTAACTATAAAGAATTGCCTAATGGTATATTTTTGTTTTATTAAAATTGAAAATCAAATTATTATGAAAAGAAATGTAACAATATCAATTTTTGTTTTACTCTTTATAAGTATTATATGGGCAACAAATTTTAATGGGAAAAAGGCACAAAATGCTGAAGACATTATCCTGCAAAAAGAAAAGGAGGCATTAACGAAATGGGGAAACAGGAATGTATGGGGGTATTTAAATCTGTTTGCAAAAGACGCCACTTACTTTGATACAGGAACTAAGTTTAAATTAAAAGGATATGAAGCAATTGAGTCCTATATAGCTCCATGGAATGGGAAAATATATGTCCCTGATTATAAAATGACAAATGTTGATGTTAAGGTTGACGGCAATGTAGGTGTTTTGACTTATAATGTTTACAATTTCAATGAAAAAGGAGATACAACAGAGCTATGGAACAGTACTGAAATATATCGAAGAACAGACGGAGACTGGAAAATTATTCATTCACATTGGTCACTAGTTAATAGGAAACAAAAATAGGATAGTAAAAGATATTATGCTAAAATTCCGTTTTTACCGATCAAAGGACTTAAAATAATGGCATTTACAGGATTTTCAACAAGAAGTATTTCATTTTTAAAAGAACTGGCTGCCAATAATAATAAAGACTGGTTTGAGCAGAACAGGACAATTTATGAACAACACATTCTGGAACCATTAAAGCAATTGGTAACGGGTTTAGGTAGTACTATGCACAGTATAGATTCTGAAATAGATATTACACCACAGGTTAACAGGACTATTTCACGGATATATCGCGACACAAGATTTTCAATGGACAAATCTCCGTTAAGAACAGAAATGTGGATTTCATTTAAACGATCAAAAAAAATATGGGGAAACGTACCGGAGTTTTATTTTTATTTCACCCCTGAAGAGTATCAGTATGGCATGGGATACTATGCAGCAACTTCAAAAAACATGGAACAATTACGGCAAAAGATAACATCTGTCCCATCAGAATTTAAAAGAATAATTGATCAGTATAACACTCAACATCGCTTTATTTTAAAGGGAGAAGAATATAAAAAACGTATACCTAATGAGTTCCCCACTGAATTTCAACCCTGGTTTCAAAAACGAAATCTCTATATGGTTTGTGAAAAACACATAGATAATATTTTTTATAGTGCAGAACTTGAAAATGATATCTGTAAAGGATTTGATTTAAATGCCCAATTGTATAATTTTTTAATTCAAAGTTTATTTGAGTGTTGAAATGAATAATATGAACAAGCAATAATTTTTATTTTAATACCACGTCATCAATAACCTCAGGCGGCTGGGCAATAACGGCTTTGTACTTACCCACGACTATAGGCCGTTGTATTAATTTTGGGTTCTCAATAAGTATCTGTATCCATTCTTCATTTGTGAAGTTTTTACCTTTTAATTCCTTTTTGTAATAATCTTCCTGGGTCCTGACAATATCTTGGGCCTTTTTGTTAAGTTTCATGAGGATCAATTTCAACTCCTCAATGGTTATTGAGTTTAAATAATCAACTATTTCAATTTCAATGCCTTTATCCTGCAAATACTTTAATCCTTCTCTACTTTTCCTGCAACGAGGATTGTGATAGATTTTCAGCATGGTGAAATATTCTTTGGGGGTTTATATTGACAAATATAGGAATTATAAAAAATATTTATTACTCCATTTTTATGCGTTATTTCAAGTTTACACAAAACATCTATCGGTATGCATGTTGTTAATTTAAAAGTTAGCAACAACAACGCTATCCATAAATGAACTATACCCGGCAAATATTCCAATCCCTCCATTAATATTTGAATACACCTGTACCGGTTCTTTAAAGGGATGTCCCTGTGCGAGATAATATTGTGCTAATGATTTCAGGTACAAATAATAATCACGTGTAATAGAATTTAAATAAAAATAATATGTGTCATACTGCTCATAGATGCCACTGTAAATTTTAATATTAAATTTAACCGAAACCTTTTTCCCATCAAGGAGATTATCGGAAAATATTGCGTATTCCCCTTCAACAGATTCTGTTTCCGGCTCAATGTTAAAAGGGTATACTCCATCAGAAACTCGATATAATTCAATAATACGATCGTCTGTTTCAAACCGTACAGGTTTGAGGAATATTAATGAATCCATTTCTGAAAAATATAATATTTCTTTTTTATAAACAACTAATTCATAATAATTTGGAATAGTTGCAGGATCGTTTATTGTTATAATACAGTTTAACTTTTTGCCGAAGTAATATCCATATTCTATCAAATCTGTATGTGAAGTATCTATTGAAAAAATTTCAATCGGCTCAGGAACAGAGCAAACTGCTGTGCATTCTTTTTTCCCTTCTACATTTACTACAATTTTATATTCATTTCCGGCTTTGGGAACAAAAGAATTTGTTGAATAAAATCCTTTGGAAAGGTACTCTAGATTTTCCACAAGTAAATCATTTTCAAATAATTCAACAGAAGCGTCTTTAATAAAATATGACTTAGCCGTATCTAATATATGAATACTTTTACTAACATTTAATTTTAGTATACTATCCTGGCAAAAAATGCCATTAATCACTGTACCTAATTCATCTTCAGGTATATCATAATTAATAATTTTCTCGCAAGCAGTTGAAATAATTACCAACCATAAAATTGAGTATTTAAAAAATAATTTTTTACTTTTAGCCATTAGAATTGAAAATTATAGTTAATAAAAGGAATTACAGGAAAAAGGCTTAACTGTTTTACTACAGGTCTTCCACTACCAAATCCATACCAGTCATAATCCTTGCCAATATATATGTAAAATGGATTATTATGGCTATACGCATTGTATAGCCCAAGGCTTAATGTACGCTTTCCCCATCTTGTATCTTTATGGAAATTTATAGAACAATCAAGCCTGTGGTATGATGGCATTCTAAAATTATTTCGTCCTTTATAATATTCAATTTCAAAATCTTCAAAAGTATCTCTGTAATAATTTTCATAATCTTCCTGGTATTGTTCGGGTATTGGCCGGTATAGGGAAGTAGATGAAAGGTATTTTTGTTGGGGAAGCGTTAATGCTGTTCCGCTTCCAAATGTCCATGTTGCTCCCAAATCAATTTTATCAGTAAGTTTATAGGTTATAATAAGATTAATATCGTGTCGTCTGTCATATTTATAAGGAAAAGTTTTGCCCCAATTAATTTCATTAAATTTCCTGTTACTCCAGGAAAGCGTATATCCAAGCCAACCGGAAACCCGGCCTTCGGATTTTTCAATCAAAAATTCCATGCCGTAAGAATACCCGTTTCCCGCTTCAACCATATCCTCCCAATTTGCGTTTGACTGCAAAAAGGTATAACCGTCTTTGTATTCTATAATATTATTCATAGTTTTATAATAGCCTTCTATATTCACTAAAAATTGTTTTTCTATAGGAAAAACCATCCCTAATGAATATTGCCATGAGTCCTGAGGCTTTACTTTATTAGTTGCAGGGACCCATAAATCGGTTGGCAGGCTTACTGATGTATTGGTGAGTAAATGGATATACTGGAACATATTTACTGCCGAACCTTTAACTGAAATCTTGTCTGAAATCATATACCGAACTGATATTCTGGGTTGTAAAGACAAATAATTCGTCCCTTGTACACTAAATAAAGAACCATGAACACCTATATTAACGTTTAATCTATCTGTTAGTGATAAATCGTCTTCTGCATAAACGTTGAATTCATGTGCAGAAAGGTTTTCATCGCCATAAGTAGTATCAACCATATCTGCATAATCTGACCCCTGGTAATCGAAATTGTTGGTCCCGGGCATAAAGTTGTGATAGGTATAACTTGTTCCAAACCTTATATAATGATTGACAGTTGGAATATAATCAAAATCGATTTTTGCTGAATAATCGTTAATACCGGATAAATATTCCCATATATACCTGGAATTGACAGAAGCTTGAGAAGGTTTCGAAGTTTTTTTATCTAAGTCATAAATTTTAAACCTGAACCGGCTATATGTAATTGTAGTATTACAGAATAAGCGATTATTTAAAATGGCATTCCATCGAAGGGCTGTTGTTATGTTACCCCATTTTAAGCCCATTTTATCCGTTAGGGTATAATGTATTTCGTCCTCAATATACTTATCTATATACTTATAAAAGCCATTATCATTTCCAAGGTATGCACTAAGAAATATCCTGTTTTTATCATTAATTTGATGGTTCACTTTTGCATTTACATCGTAAAAATAGTACCTGGCTGTGGCAAAATCATCAACAGCCTTAATAAATGGCTGGGCTAATACATCAAGATAAGTACGTCGTCCCGACACAATGAAAGAAGTCTTATCTTTTACAATTGGGCCCTCTAGACTTAACTTGGAAGAAATAAGTCCAATTGAACCTTCACCATGAAATTCTTTGTTGTTTCCTTCTTTCATTCGTATATCAACTACCGAAGATAATCTTCCTCCATACCTTGCCGGAAATCCGCCCTTTAAAAGTTTCACATTTCTAATGGCATCGGAATTAAAAACAGAAAAAAATCCAAATAAATGATTTACATTATAAACAGGCACCCCATCTAGTAAAAACAAGTTCTGGTCAAGGCCCCCTCCTCTGACGTATATGCCACTTGAGCCTTCAGTACCTGATTGTACACCCGGCATTAATTGTAATGTTTTTAAAATATCGGCCTCCCCCATAATTACAGGAATACTTTTTATACGCTTCATAGGGATTTCAATTAATCCCATTTGAGTAGTTTCGGTTTTCCTGGTATTATTAGTAGCCTTAACCGTAACTTCATCGAGATGAATAGTTGGCTCAAGCTTTATTTGAATTACCGTATCACTTTTTAAATTAAAGGAAACAATAAATGGAATATACCCAACAAACGAACATTGAAATTCAATTTTCCCTGAAGGAAGCCTTAGGCTGTAAAACCCATAGTTATTGGATATAGTGCCTTTTTGCATGTCCGGAATATATATGCTGGCCCCAATTAACTTTTCCCCGGTTTTTGCATCTTCAACAATGCCACTTATAGTATGGTTTTGGGCCAATATAGGGACAGAAACTAAAATGCCGGTTACCAGCAATATTTGTTTTAAAAAAAATTTGTATTTTTTTTTAATCATTTTTTTGTTTTTGTTCATAGCTGTTTATTCCAATACATCATTCTTCCGGTTCATACAGAATACTGTAAACTGAGGTTGAATATCCTGAAAAAATACCAAGTCCGTCTTCAACATTCGAATATGCCTGTGCTGGTTCTGTTAAAGGATCTTTTTTTACATCTAAATGATTATTTAGCAATTCAACATATAAAAAAAAATCTTTTGTTATTGATCTAAGTTCAACATCTACTTTTACTAAATCCGCAAAATAATCAATCCCAAACCCGATACGCATCTTAAAATTATATCTTTTGCCGTCTATAACCTTGTCGGAGAATAAGAAACTATTGGCTGTTATATATCCGTCATCTGATGTATTACTAAAATAATTTTCTCCTGTGATCCATCCTTCAATTATCGGGTCGTTTGATCCGATAGGAACAGTTTCAGTATTCCCTATAATAATTGTATCGTTTATTAAACTGTCTGTTTCAGATACAGTAAAATATGAGATGTTACATACTACTTCATAATAATTATCTTGGTCAGGAGGATCGCTGAAGTTTATTTCACATTGAAGCGCATCCAACCAGTGGTACATATAATTTGAACTTATCAGTACAGTATCAACTTTATCTATTTGAACCGGTTCGGGAATCATACTTTTTGCTGTTGCCGTTTTTAAGCCGGGTACTGAAACTTCTATCATATACTCCTTCCCTATCTCCGGAACAAAATTTAAATTGTAGTACCCATTTTTACCTTCAACAATTTCTGCTACTAAATCTTCATCATAATACAACTTTACCTGTGCATTATTAATGAATTTGCTCCCTCTTCGATCAAGTACATGAAGGCTTTTATTGACATAAACTGAGAGAGTATCACCTTCAGAAAACAAACTGTTAATTACTATCTTTTTTTCATCATCGGGGATCTCAAAATCTAAAACCTTCACGCACGAATAAAGTAAAAAAGCAAGCATGTAAATCAAAATATGTTCTATATTCTTCAGTCTCATCTTTTCTATTTTTGGTTATGTAACTGTCAAAATTTAAAACTATAGCTAATTGATGGCATAATAGAAAAAAAACTTCTTTGTAATAAATATTTATTTTCTGATTCTCCACTTAAGAGATTATATTTATGCCCATAGTAAAGGTAAAAAGGGTTCTGACGATTATATACATTGTAAAGGCCGATGCTAAAGATACGTTCCCCCCATTTTTTCTTTTTATAAAAATTCGCACTTAAATCGAGCCGGTGATATGCCGGTTCCCTAAATCCGTTCCTGCTTTCATAATGTTCTATATCAGAGTCATATTCATTAACAGAATAAAGGATATATTTCTGATAATAAAATTCGCGTATTGAAGGATACTTTTGTTTTGCCAGGGTAATTGCCCTGCCTGTTCCGTACACCCATGTAACACCCAATTCTACATTTTTTTTCAATTTACGAGTAAAGGCAACGCTTATATCATGCCTTCTGTCATATCGGTAAGGAAAAGCTTTACCAAAATTCACATCATGAATTTTCCGTTTTGTCCATGACAATGTATAACCGACCCACCCTGTTGCTTTTCCCTTGGTTTTTTCAAATAGTGTTTCCAACCCATATGACCAACCAATGCCTGAAGTGATTTTATCCTCCCAATCGCTCTGCTGGCTTAGGTAAGATGCTCCTTCTTTATATTCAATTATTCGCCTCATATTTTTATAATAGAGTTCTAGATTAAGACTAAATTTATCTGAAAAACTCAAGGCATTCCCTATTGAAAACTGATCGGCCAATTGAGGTTTTACTTGTTTTGTAACCGGGAGCCACAAATCTGTCGGTAATCCAATTGTTGTATTTGTAAGTAAATTAATAAATTGTACCATTCTTACATACGATGCTTTTAATGACCAGTTGGGAGTAAGTAAGTATCGAGTTGAAATTCTGGGTTGTAATGAATGATACTGGGCAGATTTAACAAATACATTTGAGTAATGCAAACCTATGTTTACTTTTAATTTGGGATTAATAATAATATCATCTTCAACATAAAGATATGTCTCATAAGCATATATATCTTTGTTGCCATAGGTTGTGTCTATATCTGTAGAAGATTTATTACTGTTAATTTTTTCAACTTGCACCCCCGGATGAAAAGTATGGTATGTATGATTAATTCCTGTACGAACGTAATGAGAAGGGCTTGGAATATAATCAAAGTCTATTTTGGCTGCTACATCAGAAATGCCTGAAAAATATTCATTGCTGTACCTGAAGTCGGTTTCAGAGGCGGGATCTGTTTTTTCTTCATTTATATTATGTACATCAAATTTATAACGGCTATAGGTAATTGTTGTATTGGCAAAAAGTTTGTTCGAAAGGATATAGTTCCAGCGTAAAG
>CAZWGG010000082.1:0-12620 GCA_964633305.1 uncultured Bacteroidales bacterium | reverse complement strand
ATGAAAACACATACACAAAAATATATATTAGGACTTTCACTTATACTATTGATTAGTGGATGCGAGGATTTCCTCGAAAAAGACCCCCAAGGAGAACTTACCCAGGAATCTTTTCCAGTAACAGCTGATGATGCCCTTCTGGCAACAAACGCGATTTATTCAACTTTACGGCAATGGCATTATCATTCGGGTGGGTTTCCTATACTTGATATTATGTCTGATGATGCTCACAAAGGCAGTAACCCTACTGATGCATTAAACACCATAGGACCTTATGATAAATTCACTCACACACCCACACAAGATGGGCTCGATAGATGGTGGAGCACCCTTTATGAAGGCATAAAAAGGGCAAATGTTGTGATTGAAATAGTACCTAACATTCCTATTGATGAAAATTTAAAAAATCAATATACAGGTGAGGCGAGATTTCTCAGGGGACTTTTTTATTTTGACTTGGTAAGGGCTTGGGGTGGAGTGCCTAAAGTCATAACTACAGCTCCTCCTTTAAAAATGCCCAAAGCAACAAAAGAAGAAATTTATTCTTTTATTGAAGAAGACCTTCTTTTTGCAGCCAGTCATTTACCGGAAAAAAGCGCCTTTTCACAAGAAAATATAGGACGTGCTTCAAAAGGAGCGGCAAAAGCATTGTTGGCAAAAGTATATTTGTTTCAAAACGACTTTGAAAATGCTGAAAAATATGCACTTGAGGTTATTGATTCGGAAGAATATGATTTAGAACCGGTATTTACAGATGCAAATGGAAAAAATGGAGAACAAGGAATAGAATCGGTTTTTGAAATCGGGGCCATAGAAGTAGAAGGAGGAGGAAATGCAGGCAACCAATATGCCAATACACAGGGAGTAAGAGGCACACCCAACAGGGGGTGGGGCTTTAACAGGCCTTCAATAGACCTGAGAAATTCTTTTGAACCCGATGATCCCAGGCTAAATGCAACCATTATAGAATTAGGAGAAGTTCTTGATGGGATTATAATACTTGGAGATGGAACAACACCTGATGAAACCAGGGATGATGAAGGTAATCTCATAGAAATAGAATCATATAACCAGAAAGTCTGGATACCCGGTGATAACACCATAACACAGTGGGGACATAATCGCAGGCTAATCCGTTATTCCGATGTATTACTTATGGCAGCTGAAGCCCTTAATGAAAATGATAAGCAGTTGCAGGCACTGGTTCATCTTAATCGTGTGAGGGAAAGGGCGAGAGAAGGAAATACTACTATTTTACCCGACATTACAGAAACAGATAAAAATATCCTTAGAAATCTCATCCTTCGGGAAAGAAGAAACGAACTTGCCTTGGAAGGTCATAGATTCTGGGATTTGGTAAGGACCGGGAAAGCCCCTGAAGTACTATGTCCTTTGGGTTTTGTCGAGGGGAAGCATGAATTATTGCCAATACCCCAGAATGAAATTGATATCTCCCAGGGGTCATTAAATCAAAATCCCAATTGGGAATAAAGTATTGTTTAACAAAAAATATCTTAACTATGAAAAAAAAACAATTAACTTCAGTTATACTTCTTGTTACAGGAGTACTAGTATTGCTATTGAACAGTTGTAAGAAAGATGATGATCCAACTCCTCTTACACTGGAATCACTTATGGCTGGGACAATTGATCTTTATGGAGCAACAACCTCCAACGAGGTACCTTCTAACCCTACCATTACTGCAACATTTTCAACCAATGTTGACCCAACAACTGCAACAAATACAAATATCACCCTAACAAGAGATTACGACGATGCTTCTATTGATTTAACGATCAATGTATCAGGAGCAACAATTACAATTACGCCAACCAGCAGTTTGGGTAATGGAACGCTTTATCAGCTTAACTTTGGAGCAAGCTTATTGTCTGAAGACGCCTTGCCCCTTGAGCCAATCTCCTTAAATTTCTCAACTGAAGGAACTTTTGTTCCCCCGGGACAAATAGCGTATTGGAATTTTGATGACAATGCCGATGACCAGGTAGGAGACTACGATCCCGATGCCTCGGATATTATAGGAATTACTTACGTTAATGCCAGATCGACAAATTTTGGCAAAGCTGCTAATTTCGATGGTGATGTCAGCATTATAGAAATTCCTAACGGAGATGAATTAATGAATACCGATGACTTTACATTATCAATTTGGGTTAAGACCAATTCGGAAGGACATGTGGATGCCGGAGATAACCCTGCCGGGCATTTTGTATTAGGATTAGGGGCATACAATGGTTTCCAACTTGAAATTTCAGGAAATTATTCATCGATAAAAATGCCTGTACAATTTGAATTTGCTGATGGAACCTCAAGTACGGGTGGAGACCTGTTTTTTAATGGTGATGGTAAAACAAAAGACAATGGTGGTTGGCAAGGTACTGTAATCCATGAAGACCTCACTGGTACGGGAGGTGTTGAATCCATTATAAAAGACAAATGGGTACATATTGTTTATATTTACAACAGTATGGATAAGGAAAGAATGTTTTATGTTAACGGAGAATTGGTCATCATGCAAGATTATGATTTGTGGCCTGATGATAGTCCATTAAGAACTGTTGTGGGCATGAAATTTAACGATACCGAAGAAGTTGAAAATAAATTAGCTTTTGGATTTATTCAGTCAAGGGGTGGTACCCTATGGGATAACGAGCCGTGGGGAGGATATGACTTTCCTACATCAAACCATTTTAAAGGAATGTTGGACGATGTAAGGATATTTCATGTAGCCCTCTCTGAAACAGAAGTTCTATTGCTTTACAATTCAGAAAAGCCTTAACCCCATTTGTTGTTGATAAAGAGGAGGATTAATAAAAATATTAACCCTCCTCTTCTCAAAAAATTAAACTTTTTATGGTAAAAAAAATAACATTATTGCTTGGGTTCGTTTTTATATGCTTAATGAGTATGATATCCTGTGACAGGAATAAGAAAGATGATACAAGACCAAAAATCTTACAGCTTTCAAGCATAAAAATTGGAACAATTTACTTAAACCTTCAGGGAGTAAATAATGACATTCCTGTGGACAAAAACATTTTAATTGAATTTAGTAATCAGCTGGATACAAGTTCAGTGCAAAATAATATATTATTGCAGGATAGTAATTCGGGCCAAATGTTTTATGATATTTCGTACCTGGATGAGTATAAAACAGTTGTTCTTCATCCTTCTGAAAACCTGGATTACTTTACCGATTATTCCTTACATATTAATGAGGGATTAAAAGGAAAAGCCAAAGAGACCTTTGGAGGTGTTGAATACGCGTTTAAAACTGAAAATAAAAAAATGATTATTGAATCTATAACCATTAACGAATTTGACTTTAATACATTAACACCTTTGCATGATATTGATCGAACCAATATTACCATCGAGATTACTTTTTCAAATGAATTGAATGAACCAAGCTATTCGTCATTTTTAACCTTATCTGGGAGTCCTTCACTTGTATATGATCTTACAGGAGATAATAAACAGGTTACAATTTCAAACGTCGATCCGCTGGATGATTATACTAAATATTATTTCACCATATCAAAAAATCTTACATCAAAAGAAGGCTATATTTTTGATGGTTTTTCCAATTCATTTTATACCAATCTCGATTCTTCACTTAAATTTCCTGAACTAACCGATGAACAGCTTCTTGATGTTATTCAAAAACAAACATTCAGGTACTTCTGGGATTTTGCACATCCTGTATGCGGGCTTACAAGAGAAAGAAACACATCAGTCGATAAGGTGAGCACAGGTGGGTCGGGTTTTGGTATAATGGCCATAATTATAGGTATGGAAAGAGGATATATTACTCGACAGGAAGGTTTGGCCCGTCTTGATAAAATATTAGAATTCCTTGAAACGGCTGACCGTTATCACGGGGCCTGGCCACATTGGTTAAATGGGGCCACGGGAAAAACTATCCCATTTAGTACATTTGACGATGGGGCCGATTTAGTTGAAACGGGATTTATGGTTGAAGGACTGCTAACCATGAGACAATATCTCAATTCGTCAGACACAAATGAAAAAACACTTATCAACAGAATCAATGACTTGAAGGACGCAGTTGAATACGATTGGTTTACACGTGGTGAAGATGTACTATATTGGCATTGGTCACCTAATGTTGGATGGAAAAAAAATATGGAAATTAGAGGTTATAACGAAACGATTATTACTTATATTCTTGCCGCGGCTTCTACAACCCATCCTGTTTCGGCCGATGTTTACCATAAGGGATATGCTAACAGTGGAAGTATTGTAAACGGAAATACATATTATGGCTATAAATTACCCCTGGGGCCTGACTATGGCGGACCTTTGTTTTTTACACATTACTCTTACTTAGGACTCGATCCGAGAAACCTGGAAGATATGTATGCTAACTATTGGGAACAGAATGTAAACCATTCCCTGATAAACTGGGCATATTGTAATGATAATCCTCACAATTATGTGGGATATAATAATGTTTGTTGGGGATTAACTGCCAGTGATAATCATATTTCATACAATGCACATTCACCCACAAACGATTTAGGAGTAATTACTCCAACAGCTGCTGTTTCAGCTCTTCCTTACATACCTGAAAAATCGATGGATGCCATACGTCATTTTTATTATATCCTTGGCGACAGGCTTTGGGGAGAGTACGGATTTTATGATGCCTTTAACGTTACGGAAGGATGGTGGGCAGATTCATACATTGCCATTGATCAGGGACCTATAATTTGTATGATAGAAAATTACAGGACAGGACTTTTATGGGAATTATTTATGTCGGCTCCGGAGGTTCAAAATAGTCTTGATAAATTAGGATTTACATATTAATGGGGTATGCAGAAATATATTTCAATATACATAGTAATATGTATCATAATCTGGTTAACTAACTGTTCCAATAACCAAAAAAATAAACTGAAAATACCAAACGAGGGAAAAGAAATTAATCCTATAACCAATGATTCATTATTAACCCTTGTGCAATATCAAACTTTCCAATATTTCTGGGAAGGAGCAGAGTCTAATTCCGGAATGGCGCGTGAAAGGTTTCATGTTGATGGTATTTACCCCCAAAAAGATAAAAATGTGGTAACAACAGGTGGTACTGGTTTTGGAATAATGACTATATTAGCAGGAATTAAAAGAGATTTTATTTCGAGGCATGATGGCCTTAAAAAAATACAAAAAATAGTGGACTTCTTAAAAAAGGCAGACCGTTTTCATGGAGCGTGGCCGCATTGGCTTTTTGGAGAAACAGGAAAAGTAAAACCTTTTAGTGAAAAAGACAATGGTGCTGACATTGTTGAAACGGCTTACTTGGTTCAAGGGTTACTCGCTGCCAGGCAGTATTTCAATCAAGAAACAAAAGAAGAAAAAAAAATTGTGGAAGATATTAACAGGCTTTGGAAGGAAGTGGAATGGAGCTGGTTCGTCAAAGAAGACGAAAAAGTAATATATTGGCACTGGTCTCCTGAGTATAATTGGGAAATGAACCTTCCTGTAAGAGGGTATAACGAATGCCTTATACTATATGTCTTGTCAGTTTCATCACCTACTTTTCCTGTTATGCCTGAAGTATATCACCATGGCTGGGCAAGGGACGGCAAAATAAAAACAGTGCAAAAAAAGTATGGTTATACATTAAGTTTGAAACATAATTATGCGGAGGAATATGGAGGTCCATTATTCTGGGCTCATTACTCGTTTCTGGGATTAGATCCCCGTAACCTGAAAGATCAATATGCCGATTACTGGGAACAAAATAAAAACCATACCCTGATTAACAGACAGTGGTGTATAGAAAACCCTAATGGTTATAAAGGCTATGGAGAAAACTGCTGGGGATTGACTTCAAGTTATTCATTTACCGGTTATGCAAGCCATGCTCCGGGAGAAAAAAGGGATATTGGGATAATTTCTCCAACAGCGGCTTTATCTTCTTTCCCTTACACGCCTGACTTTTCAATGAATACATTAAAACATTTTTACTATGAATTGGGTGATAAAATATGGGGAAGGTTTGGCTTTTATGACGCCTTTAGTATCGATAAAAACTGGTATCCGCAAAAATACTTGGCAATAGACCAGGGACCAATAGTGGTAATGATTGAAAATTACAGGTCAGGGTTATTATGGAATTTGGTTATGTCATGTCCAGAAATCCAGAACGGATTAGAAAAACTAGGATTCACCTTTTAACACATATTTAGCAATGAAAATTATAAATTTCAGTATCTTCTTTTTAGTTCTCACTTATCTATATTCTTGTTCCGGTACTTTTTCAGACAAACAGTCAAAAGAAGACCATTTCATCGATTCATTGGTCACGATTATGACCCTGGAAGAGAAAATTGGTCAAATGACGCTGTTTACCTCGAATTGGGATGTTACCGGGTCACATCTTCGTGAGTCATATATTGAAGATATAAAAACCGGGAGGTGTGGAAATATATTTAATGCAATTACAGTTGAATACAATACCAAATTACAAAAAATTGCCGTTGAGAAAACACGGCTTGGAATTCCAATGCTATTTGGATATGATGTAATACACGGCTATAAAACTATCTTTCCCATACCTTTGGCCGAAGCTTGTTCATGGGATTTGAAACTAATGGAGAAAACAGCTCGATACGCGGCAATGGAGATGGCGGCTTCGGGATTGAACTGGACTTTTAGTCCAATGGTTGATATTTCAAGAGATCCACGATGGGGACGGGTTGCAGAAGGAGCAGGAGAAGATCCCTACCTGGGAAGTTTAATTGCACAAGCCAGGGTAAAAGGCTTCCAGGGAAATGATTTAAAAGATACGCTTACTGTTGCTGCCTGTGTTAAACATTTTGCCGCCTATGGGGCACCACAGGCAGGCAGGGATTATCATTCGGTAGACATGTCGGAAAGAACGCTTTTTGAAGTATATTTGCCGCCATATAAAGCGGCTGTAGATGCCGGTGTTGCCAGTGTTATGACATCATTTAATGACTTAAACGGGATACCTTCTACAGGCAATAAATGGTTATTAACAGGTATTCTCAGAAATCAATGGGGTTTTAATGGGGTTATTGTTACCGATTATACATCTATTAATGAACTGGTACCTCATGGATTTGCCCGTGATGAAAAACATGCTGCCGAACTGGCTGTTAATGCAGGAGTTGATATGGATATGCAAGGTGCAGTTTTTTATAACCATATCAAAGATTTAATGAATGAAGGAAAAATAAAAGAAGAATTAATAAATAAATCGGTAAAAAGAATTCTGAAGCTGAAATATGATTTGGGATTATTTGAAGACCCTTATTGTTACCTTGATGAAACCAGGGAAAAAAGAATAGTTCTGTCAAAAGAGATAATGGCAGTTGCCCTAGAATCGGCACAAAAATCAGTTGTATTACTTAAAAATGATTTATTTAATGGCAAAAAAATTCTTCCTTTAGCACAAAATACCAGGAAAATAGCGGTAATAGGGCCATTGGCAAATAACAAAAGAGATATGTTGGGAACCTGGCATGCCTCCGGTGATACTTCGGCTGTAATAACTATTGTTGAGGGACTAAAAAAACATTTTCCATTAGCTTCTGTTTTTTCTGCCAAGGGGTGTGCTACAATGGGTAATGATAAAAGTGGGTTTAGTGAAGCCTTGGCTGCTGCCCGGAAAGCTGAAGTAATAGTACTTGCCTTAGGAGAAAACTTCATACAGAGCGGTGAAGCCGCCAGCAGATCGAATATTGATTTGCCGGGTGTTCAGAATGAGTTAGCCGAAAAAATAATGAATATGGGAAAACCAACAATAGCGCTGATACTAGCAGGAAGGCCATTAACCATCAACAAGATTAGTGAAGAAGCAACAGCCATACTGTATACCTGGCACCTGGGAACTATGGGTGGAGAAGCGATTGCTAAGATATTGAATGGAGAAATCAATCCTTCGGCAAAACTGGTTACAACAATACCAAGGAATGTAGGCCAGGTACCTATATTCTACAATACTAAAAATACAGGCCGTCCCTTCGATCCGGATGAGAAATTCACCAGCAAATACCTCGATGTACCTAACGAACCTTTATATCCATTCGGTTATGGAATGAGTTATACATCATACTTATATAAAGAATTATCTGTATACCCGGGTAAAATAAAAGCAGGTGAATATGCAAATGTTGTTGTAAAGATCACAAATACCGGGAACAGGAAAGGGGATGAAATCGTTCAGCTATATATTAAAGATAAGGTAGCATCGGTCGTAAGACCTGTTAAAGAATTAAAAGACTTCAGAAAAATATCACTGGAACCGGGAGAGACAAAAACAGTTGAATTTGAAATCACCCCCGAAAAACTGGCATTTTACAATGCAGAGATGAAACGCATCGTTGAACCGGGCGAGTTTGAAATTATGGTGGGTACTTCGTCAGACGAATATCTTTCATCAAAACTTGTTGTGATTGAATAAGGGGAAAATAGAGGAAGTATGATAAAATAATATTTCCCTGAGTTTGATAAAAGCGCTTTTTTTCAGATAGTAGTATTAGATATAAAATCTGATTAAGTAAAAAAAGAGATTATAAAAAAGAAGGAAATTGGAAAAGACTTTATAATAGAGGCCCATATTATACCAAAAAAATCTCTCTCATAATGACTAAGATTTGTCAAATTTTAGATATCCAAAATTAAGTGTATTTAAATCACAAGTTCACGGATTTTTTCCACTTGCTATCATACATTTATACAATATACTTGTTTCTATATGGACAAAAAGACCCTCACGAAAATGATAATCCTGCTTAACCCGCTTCATTATTTTTACTTGCAACTTTAGATTTTTTTATGAGATATGTATCATATATCATTATAATTGTTACAAGAATAAAAATTAACAATACAGAAACCAAAGGATAAATCCATGTTATTTTTACCCTTTGGGAAAAACTACTTAACCACAGGTTACTGCAATAGATACTTACAGGAATTATTATTATAGATGCTATAGCCAAAATAATGTAATATTTTTTTGATAACACAACAAACAACCTTTTTGATGATTCATATATTGAATACATTTCGCTGTTATTCGCTATATCAAAAAGAGATACAGCATAAGTTCCAAAAAAAGTTAGAATAAATATAATTATTGATATCCACAAAGTAAGATTCGCAAATTGCGTCTCTCTTATATTTATTTGTTTTTGTAGATCCTTTAAACAAGATATATCGAGTAATGTAATAGGATAGAATTTCTTCCATTCTTTATGGATTATTTCCAAGACTTTTTTTTCTGTCCCTGGTTTTATTCTAAAAGACATCCATTTGGGTTGGTAATTTGTGCCTCCATAAAGTGCGAGAGGTAATATCTTTTTATTTAAAAACTCATGGCAATAATTTTCAATAACTCCTATAACTTTTTCTTCACTATAATGTTCTAATTTAAACGTTTGTCCGATTATATCATTTACATTATCATATCCAAGTTGCCTGGCCGCTTCTCTATTTAATATAATTCTTACATGTTCTTGTTCTTTTTCGCTAAAATTGGTGCCTGCAATCAGTGGAATTTTGAATGTTTTAATATAGTCCCGATCAGTACCAAGATACAAAATTTTCTTTATTTCTCCGGGGTTTTTATCAGATGAGAAGTAGTCAAAGTTTCTAATCTCAAAACCAACCATATTTCTTGAGTATGAAATGTCTTCTATTTCCGGATAAGTAAGCAAAATATTTTTCAAAGAATCTACCATTTTTCTTGTATTTCCCTTTATCATCGGGGCCTGTGTATAAAAAACATTATCAACGTCCATATTCAAATTAGTATTAAACACAAACTTTATCTGTTTTAAAAAAATGATTGTACAAAAGATACATAATATTGCTATTGCATATTGCAATCCAATCGTTACTTTTTGTAAAGGGAGAAATCGGCCTTGTTCTGAAAATTCTTTTAATCCTTTTTTCTTAAGACGGTAAAATGATTGAAAGTTTATTAAAGTGGACAATATTACTCCAGCAAAAAAGATGACTGAAAAGTAACCTAACATTTTATTTCTGACGATTGGACGAATATCTTCAAAAGCTGCATTAAGCATGTTCATCAAAATAAATGCTATTAATAGAGCCGCAATAAAAATTACTAATAAAAAGAACAGATTTTCAACAAATATCCGGCTTAATGCATTAATGTTTTTAGAGCCAAAAACAGATTTGAGAGAATTTTCTTTGTACAAATAATAAATTACAGAATTAGTGACATTAAGATAACATATTAAAGATGTAAAAAATATTCCCAAAGCAAAAATAATTGCTACTATTACTTGGTTATAATTTCCTTTTTTAGTTGAAGCCTGATATTCAGAATGCAGATATATATTAGCAAATGGTTCTAATTTTAGAGAGAATTTTACACTTGGCTGAGTTTCAAAAAACCATTGATAATTTTTTTCCACATACTCATTTATTTTTTTATTTAATTTCTCAATATTTGTGTTTTTACGAACTTTAATGAAAGTGTAGAACGCCGGCCAGAATTCAATACCAAAATTCCATGTCCATGTTGAAATATAGGTAGGTAATGAAATGAATACATCACAATCCAGATGAGTATTTTTAGGTAAATTTTCTACTACACCGGTTATTTCACAAGGATATTCATTCCATACACTTCTAATCATCAAGGTTTTTCCTAAGGGATCTTCACTCCCAAATACCTTGTCGGCAATTCGTTTTGATATTACAACTTTATTAAGTCCAACTAATGCATTCTTTGAGTTTCCTTTTATAAACTTAGCTGCCAGAAAGTCCAGGCCTGATGTATCGCAGGCATATATTTTTTCGCCATTAAAAATTCTATCACCAAAACCAACAGATGTACTCACAAAATCGGCAAATCGGGCATAACCAATAACTTCATCAAAATCATTATAAACATCTTCTCCAATTCCGGGAATAATAGAAGGTACTTTTTCAAATACCTGATTATGCCTAACTCGGTCTTGATTTATTCTGTATATATTTTTATAATCTTTTTGATATCTATCATAACTAAGTTCATAAATCGCAATTGACAATAATAAAAAGAAACCGGAAAGACCAATAATTACTCCAATTAATGATAGATAATTGTTTCTTTTGTTGATTTTAAAATTTTCATTGTTAATTCTTAAGGAATTGAAGAATAATTTCATAGCAATATTATTTAATTGAACAATTAAGTTTCTTTTTCGTTCTACCCCCGCTAATTTGGAACAACAATTTTCTTAATTATCACTGTTAAGTGAACTAGCTGCATTATTTTTCTCAATAACGAAAGTATTATAAATCATAATAATTAAGAGTAGGGTAAATAAGGAAAGATAAGCTGCTAATCCATAAGTCCAAGATATCTCTACCTTTTTTGAAAAATTGCTTAACCACAAGTTAACATAGTGGACACCTACCGGAATAATTAAAATGAATGAAATACTTAAAATGATGAAATAATTTTTTGAGATAACAGCAAATAATCCTTTTGTAGAGCAACCCAGCACTTTACGAACCGCATAGTTTTTCCTATTACTTGCCATATCCATCATTGAAACCGCAAAAGTACCATAGAAAGTTAAAATGAAAATAATGATTGAAAACCATAATACAAACTTTGCGAAATATATTTCATTAATATTGTTTTGTTTTTGTAAACTTCTTAAACTATGAATGTTAAGAAGAGTAATTGGATAAAGCTTTTCCCATTCATTGCGAATTATTTTTAATGCAGTTTGTTCTGTACCTGGCTTAATACGTATCGCCATCCATTTTGGCATTTCATTTGTCCCATAAAGTGCAATTGGAGAAATTTCATTATTTAGGAAGAAATGATAGTAGTTTTCTATAATGCCAATTATTGTTACTTCATAATATTCTGTTTTAATTGTTTGCCCCACGGCATCATTAACATCATCATATCCAAGTTTGTAGGCAGCTTCCCTGTTAATTATTACTTTAGTATAAGGTTGCTCTTCTTCTTCAAAATTTTTACCCGCAATTAAAGGGATTTTATAAGTAGTAATAAAATCCTTATCCGTTCCAAGCATTGAAATACGTATTTTCTCTTCATAATTTTTTATTGAAGGACCATAGAAAAAATTACTAATCTCCAGTCCAATCATATACCTGGAATAGGTTACATTTTCTATTTGTGGATATTTAAGTAATATTTGTCTGAAAGTATTCAGTTTCTCTCTTTTACTATCTTCAACCATAGGGGCCTGATTAAAATACACATTATCAATATTCATATTTAAATCTGTTTTAAACATGAATTTTATTTGCGTAATAAAGGCAATTGTACAGAAAATAAAAAATATGGATATAGCATATTGCAATCCAATCATTACTTTCTGCAAAGTGCCAGCCCTGCCCACTTTCGATGATTGTTTCGAAGCTTCCTTAAATCCTTCTTTTTTAAGATGATAAAATGAGAAAAAGTTAATTAAAGTTGAAAATAATATACTAAAAAAGAAGAAAACAAAAAAATAAAATAGCACCTTGTATTTTATTACATGAAAAATATCAAAAAAAGTCCCTTTAAATGAAAAAACACATATAAATGCCACTAATATTGCTATTATAA
>CAZWGG010000081.1:2178-12646 GCA_964633305.1 uncultured Bacteroidales bacterium | reverse complement strand
ATCATCTTTCTCTGGAACAATCACAAAACTTGGGCTTATATAGTTTGCTTTACATTGCTAAATCAATCGGCACAAATGAAATTTCAAACAGTGTACACATTAATTTAATTACCAATAATTTGCACGAAATATTAGGTGATGAATTAGTATGTCCTGAAAAGTCTACTGTCCTTGCTCCAATTAAGATTATCCCTTTGGAGTATGAAAATATCTCCTGTACCAATATTGATATAATATTACCTGTACCAGGTTCTTCCCAGGAAATTGATTTAGTTAAAAATTTAATACACGAATTTCATGGGGAAAAAGAAGAAAAAATAACACGCTTAAGAGGGAAAAAATGTTGGCGACAAATCTATAAACAAGTAGAAATTAATAAAAATATAACGAAAAGTGAAAATCTGAAAAGGAATGGGGTATATCTGATAACCGGTGGATTTGGAGGTATGGGAATTTCTATTGCCGAATATTTGGCTAAACACTATCAGGCAAAGTTAATTTTAATTACAAAATCTTTCTTTCCTGGTGAAAATGAATGGGAAAATTGGATAAAAGAACATGATGATGATAACAAAACAAGTTTAAGGATAAAAAGTGTAAGGAAGCTAAAAGATTTCGGGAGCCAGGTTCTGGTATATACTGCTAATGTCGCTTCAATGGAAGAAATGCAAGAAGTTATTCAAAAATCAGTTAAAATATTTAATGCGGTCAACGGGGTTATCCATACTGCCGGACTTATAGATTATGCAGGGGTCATACAAAGAAGAACAAAAGAAATGACCGATGAAATTTTAGCTCCAAAACTAATAGGTACGGTTGTATTAACCCAACTACTCAAGGATTATGAACTTGATTTTTTTGCTCTATTCTCTTCTTTTGGGAATATAAACTTTGTAAATAAATTTGGACAGGTTGGTTATAATGCTGCTAATGAATTTCTTGATGCATTTGCAAATTATAATACCAAAGTTAACAAAACCAATACGTTTTCGATTAATTGGTGCGATTGGCAGGAGATTGGAATGACATATAAAGCTATCCAACATAATTTTCAAGGTAATGAAGAAAGAATAGGAAAAGAGCTTAACGAACTCGCCAATACTGCTGTTACACCCACAGAAGGTGTTGAAGTATTTTTAAGAATATTAAATAGTTCATTAAACAGGGTAGCCATATCTTTAGTTGACATAGCAGCATATAACCATAAACCAAAAAACATTAATTTACAGGAAAATAGCGATTTACCTGATGCAAGTATTGATCAACAATCGGTCAAATACGAACGGCCAAATTTACAAGCAGAGTATATAGCCCCTCAAAATGATTTACAAAAAAAGTTAACTAAAATTTGGGAAAACTTTTTTGGTGTCAAACAAATTGGAATTCGTGATGACTTTTTTGAGTTAGGAGGAGATTCGCTTAAAGCCATGAGGTTAATTGCTATTATTAACAGAGAATTTGGCTCAACCATACGATTAGCAGAATTATTCAATAATACAATAATTGAGGAAATAGGAAACTTAATTAATACAACATCAGAAATCAAGACCGGTAATTTGAAATTAGTTGAAAAACGAGAATATTATCCTCTTTCTTCAATGCAACAAAGGTTATATATCCTGCACCAAATGGATGAAAATTCTATTGGATATAATATGCCCCAATATTTTTTTGTTGAAGGGACTGTTAATTTGGAACAACTAAAAAGTGCATTTAATCTAATTTTAAAAAGACATGAAAGTTTACGGACTTCATTTGATCAGGTCGATGGAAAACCGGTACAAATAGTCCATGAAGATGTCGATTTTGAGATAGATTATTTTGAAGGCACTGAGGATAGTATAAATGAAACAATAAAGAAATTTATAAGACCATTTAACTTAAATAAAGCTCCCTTATTAAGAGTTGGGGTAGTGAAAGTTACTGAAACCAAATTTCTTATCCTTACAGATAAACATCATATTATTTCTGATGGAACTTCAAATATTATTTTAAACAGCGAGATTAGTAATTTGTACTATAACAAAACATTACCTTCATTGCCATATCAATATAAAGATTTTGTTTTTTATCATAATAAAATGCTAAATCAGCAGTCAATGAAAAAGCAGGAACAATTCTGGATAAATGAATTTAAAAATAATATTCCTGCTTTAGAATTAGCTGCCGATTTTAAGAGACCTCCGATACAAAGTTTTGAAGGTTCATCATATCAATTATTACTAAATAAAGAGATTACCCGGTCAATTAAAAAAATTAATAAAGAAGAGAATACAACGTTGTTTATGTTTCTCCTTGCCGGAATTAATATCTGGTTATCAAAACTCGGTAATACAGATGATATTGTTATTGGAACTCCCATGGCCGGAAGAAGTTTACAAGAAACATCAAATATTGTTGGTCTTTTTATTAACACCTTAGCTATTAGAAATTTTCCAAAAGGAGATAAAAAAGCAATAGATTTTTTAAATGAGGTAAAATCCAAATCACTGCAGGTTCTGGAAAATCAAGACTATCAATTTGAAGAGTTAATTGAAAAATTAGCATTACAGAGAGATTTGAATAGAAATCCATTGTTTGATATAATGTTTGTAATGCAAAATATTCATGTTGAAAACTCTGGTTCGGATCAACATAAAGAAAATACTGCTAACTATAACCTTTCTCCATATGAAACTAGCTCCGCATCATCAAAGTTTGATATGACAATTGAAGCAATTGATCATAATGAATCAATAGAATTGAATATAGAATACTGTACCAAACTTTTTAGAAATGATACTATTGAGAGATATTTTCAGTATTTTAATGCTGTTATTT
Organism: uncultured Bacteroidales bacterium; assembly: GCA_964633305.1. GTDB lineage: Bacteria > Bacteroidota > Bacteroidia > Bacteroidales > UBA10428 > CAZWGG01. The sequence goes on along the minus strand of CAZWGG010000081.1, from coordinate 9,826 downwards.
TGGATATAATTAAAAACCCTGAACAAAAAATCTCAGAAATTGAAATTCTTAGTGAAGAAGAAAAACACCACCTGTTAGCAGACTTTAACAACACGACAAGGGAATACCCAAAGGACAAAACAATAGTAGACTTATTTGAAGACCAGGTTAAAAAAACACCGGGGGACGTAGCCATAGCAACCAATAATTCGGAGTTAACATTTTCCGGGTTAAGCAACAATATTAATGCCCTGGCATTACAACTAAGGAATAAGAATAGTACGCCCAATTCACTAATTGGAATAATGGTTGAGCGCAAACCAGAGATGCTTATATCTATTTTGGGTGTATTAAAAAGTGGAGCAGCCTATCTTCCCATTGATCCCTCTTTCCCTGTTGAACGAATAAAGTATATGTTAACCGATAGTAAGGTTAAAGTGGTTCTTTCTCAAGAAAAATATATAGCACAGTTTGATTTAAACACTCAAATAGAATTTATTAATACCGGTTCACTTTCTTCCCGTGAAAAAAACGAGGCGCCTGAGCTGCCTAACATCAATACTCCCGCTGACCTTGCCTATGTTATTTATACCTCGGGGTCTACAGGTGCCCCAAAAGGCGTAATGCTTGAACATAGAAGTGTGGTTAATTTCATATACGGGGTTATGCATGAAATACCCCTTACTGAGAATAAAAATATTCTTTGCTTAACTACTATTTCTTTTGACATTTTTGTGTTGGAAACCCTCTTGCCTTTACTCCAGGGGATAACGGTAGTGCTGGCAGATGAAGCCGAACAAAAAGAGCCTGAATTACTCAAGGAATTAATAGAGAAGAAAGAAATAGAGATATTACAAATAACCCCATCGCGGTTAAAGCTTTTGATGAATTTTGATAATAGCCTTATTCTTTTAAATAGTGTAAAAAAACTCCTAATAGGAGGTGAAGCCTTACCTGTTGATTTGTTGATCAAGCTAAAGAAACATTATAGGGGTAGTATTTACAACATGTATGGGCCAACCGAAACCACGATTTGGTCAACGATAAAAAATTTAACAGAAGAGGATAAAGTCACGATAGGTACCCCCATATCCAATACACAAGTTTATATTGTTGACGACCATCTGCACCTTCAGCCAATAGGTATAACAGGCGAATTGTGCATAGGGGGAGACGGTTTGGCAAGAGGGTATTGGGAAAGGGACGAATTAACCCATGAGAAATTCATTAAAAGCCCTTTTATTCCTGGCAAACGCTTATATAAGACAGGAGATATGGCCCGGTGGCTTCCCGATGGTGACATAGAATGCCTTGGCAGGATCGATCACCAGGTCAAAGTAAGGGGATTCAGGATTGAACTGGGCGAAATAGAATACCAGTTAGCTCAACACGAAAGTATAAAGGAAGTAGCAGTGGTCGCCCATACAGATAAAGACACAGATTCTTACCTGTGCGCCTATTACACATCGAAAATGGCCATACCGGTAGAAGAGCTCCTGGATTACCTTGGCAATAAGTTACCGGATTACATGGTACCTTCGTACTTTGTTAAGCTGGAGGCCCTTTCACTTACAGCTAATGGTAAGTTGAACCGGAAAGCTTTGCCCCATCCGCAAATACAAGCAGATAGCAGTTATGTGCCCCCATCAAATGAAACAGAAAAGAAGCTCATAGAGATATGGGCCAACATACTGGACATTGACAAGTCCGCAATAAGTGTAAACGCTAGCTTCTTTATGATTGGCGGCCAATCCTTAAAGGCCAATGTATTATCGTTAAAGGTACATGAAACATTTGGCGTAAGGTTGCCCCTGTTAGAAATCTTCAGGCTGCTTACCGTTCGAAAGATAGGCGAATACATGGTAACAACTGGTAAAGAAAAGCATTTATCTTTGGAAAATGTAGAAAAAAGGGAATACTACCAGGTATCTTCTGCCCAACAAAGGATGTACCTTCTCCAGCAGCTCGATGTAAAAAACATAGCTTATAATATGCCCCAGGTATTGCCCCTGGATGAAGAAACTGACCTTTCGCAAATAGAAGCATCCATCCAACAGCTGATAGACCGTCACGAGGGATTACGCACCTCGTTTATGTTGGTAGAGAACACCCCGGTACAGGTTATTCATCCGTCATTTTCTTTTAAAATTGGCTACAGGGAGGACTCAACTTCCGATATTTTCAGTATGGTAAATACAATTATACAACCATTTGATTTACACTCCCCTCCCCTTTTCCGTGTAGTAGTTATAAAAAATACCAATAATGACCAAAGGGTACTTCTTTTTGATATCCACCACATTATTTCCGATGATGTCAGTTTACGGATATTAAGAGAAGATATTCTTTCTATCAGCAACCATCAACGGCTACCCGCTCTTTCCCATCAATATAAAGATTATTCTTTTTGGCAAAACCGGTTGAAAAATCATTCTTCTTTCAAAAGGCAGGAAGAATATTGGAAGAATAGGCTTTCGGGGGATTTACCCGTGCTAAATATGCCTGCCGATTATCCTCGGCCGCCGGTCAGAAGTCATGAAGGTTCATCAGTGGGATGGGTTTTCGATGGGGAAACGGTATCCCGGTTACGCAAGTTCATAAAAGAGGGAAACATAACCCTTTATATGTACTTATTATCGTTGACACAGGTATTGTTGAAGAAATTAAGCGGGCAGGAAGATATTTTGATAGGTATCCCGGTAGAAGGAAGGCGCCATGTTCATTTAGAAAGGCTTGTCGGAATTTTTATAAACACGTTGGTCATACGGACAGATGTTGAGAAAACGATGAGCTTTAAAGAGTTATTAACAGAAACAAAGCGTGCCACGTTAGATGCCCTGGAAAACCAGGAATACCCGTTTGAAGACCTGGTGGAAGTGTTGGAAGTATCCAGGGATACGAGCCGGAACCCCATCTTTGATGTCTTATTTAATTTACTCGACAGAACCGGGGAGACCCTCGACAAATCAAGGGAAAACAGGTTAATAGAGTACAGGGACATAAGCTGTAAGTTTGATATGGAGATTACGGTATTGGAATACAGCAATACCATTGAACTCGGTATCAATTATTGTAAAAAGATATATTCCGGCGAGTCGATCCAACGGTTTTTAAGATATTATGTCAACCTGCTGGAGAGGACACTTCAAGACCCGGATCAAATAATAGACGACATAGAACTTATGTCGCAAGAAGAAAAACACCACCTGTTAGCAGACTTTAATAACACGACAAGGGAATACCCAAAGGACAAAACAATAGTAGACTTATTTGAAGACCAGGTTAAAAAAACACCTGACAATATAGCTGTATCAGATCATAAAAGCCAGTTAAGTTATTTAGGATTTTACGATCGGGTCAAAAGATTATCTGACTTACTTGTTAGCCGGGGAGTGAGTTCGAATACAATTGTCGGAATAATAACAGACCGCAGTATAGATATGATGTGTTGGATATATGCTATACAAAGAAGTGGAGGCATTTATTTACCTATATCCCCACACTATCCTGTAGAAAGAATCATGTATATACTTGAAGATAGTAATACCAAGCATATAATTATCCTGTCACAAGAAGCTAAAATTAAACTAAAAGATAAATATAAATCATACCTTGTAGAGGAAAATAAAGGGAAAGACGAAAGCGAACGGGTACATTCAACAAGGTCTGCCAGTGATGATAATAGTTATCTCATCTATACTTCCGGCTCGACTGGCCAACCCAAGGGAGTCCTCATTCAACATTATTCGTTGGTTAATCGTCTGAATTGGATGCAAAGGAAGTACCCACTGTCATATAAAGACATAATACTCCAAAAAACAACTTATACTTTTGATGTATCGGTATGGGAACTATTCTGGTGGTCGCAGGTAGGATCATCAGTATACCTGTTGGCTCCGGGAGCAGAAAAAGAACCGGCGAAAATAAGAGAAGCTATCGAATCAAGAGGAATAACAGTTCTTCACTTTGTCCCTTCTATGCTTGGAAGCTTTCTTGATTATTTTCAAAGTGAGGGAGAAACTTTGAGGCTGGAATCATTAAGAAAAGTATTTAGTAGTGGAGAAGCTTTATTAAAGAGCCATATCGAGAAGTTTTATGGATTACTAAGAAATAAAAATGTAAACTTAATAAATTTATATGGCCCAACGGAAGCTACAATAGATGTAAGTTATTATGAATGTATAGATAAAGAAGAACGGTCAAGTATCCCGATAGGCAGACCAATAGACAATATACAGTTGTATGTACTGAATAAAAATTTACATTTACAACCGGTTGGTATTACCGGGGAATTATATATTTCCGGAGATGGATTATCAAAAGGTTATTTAAATAATGTTGAATTAACAACAATTAGTTTTATTTCCCATCCCTTTAAAAAACAGGAAAAAATATATAAAACCGGAGATGTGGTAAGGATGTTATCAGATAATCAAATTGAGTATATAGGGCGTTCAGATCACCAGGTCAAAGTAAGAGGGTTCAGGATTGAATTAGGGGAGATAGAAAATCATCTGCTCCAGCATAGTGACATAAATGAAGCAGTTGTTATAATATCGGATAAGAACGGTACAGAACCTAAAATTATCGCGTTTTATACATGCTCACAGAAAATAGTCTCTGTTTTTCAATTAAAAAAGTTCTTACGAAGGAAATTACCAGATTATATGGTGCCATCAAGAATTAATTATGTTAAGGCAATACCTTTAACCTTGAGTGGAAAAGTTGATAAAAATGAATTGTTAAATTATGACTATCAAAACAATGAAAATATTCAACAATATATTCCCCCAAAAACTGAAATAGAAAAGCATATTGCACATGTTTGGGAAGAAGTTCTTGGTATCAAAAAAATTAGCATGGGTGATAATTTTTTTGATAAAGGTGGAAGCTCAATTTTAGTTCTTAAAGTAATTACAAAATTAAAAGAAAAATATAGTGTTGAACCTTTATTTATGGATTTCTTTAACCAAACTTTAGAACAATTTGTTAGCAATTATAGCAAGAAACTAAACAGGGTAAATTAATGGATACTTTTTATATACATACGGGTGAAAAATACTTGTTTACTAATTTTCATGCAGCTAACGATTCAATTGAAAAAGACATTGGAGTTGTACTATGTTACCCGTTTGGACAAGAATATATCAGGTGCCATAGAACATTTGTTAAACTCGCCAGTGAGCTATCTTTAAATGGGTATAACACACTTAGGTTTGATTTTCTTGGGTGCGGAGATTCTTATGGTGATGCAGAACAAGTTAGTATAAAAGACTGGTTGGAAAACATATATTTAGCAATAAAAGAAATCAGGGAAGGATGTGGCGTTACTAAAATTGTACTTATTGGAATTAGGTTGGGTGCAACATTAGCAGAATTATTTTCCCGGGAAAATAAAATTTACGGACTTTGTTCATGGGGCCCTGTATATGATGGAAAGAATTATTTAAAAGAAATTGATTTATCATACAAACATTGGTTAAGCGGGTCTTTTGCAAAAATTCGTGATAAATCAAAAGAATATTCTGAAAATTATGGATTCCCTATTTCAAATAGGATATATGATGAAATAAAAGAAATAAATCTTTTAAATAAGCCAATACCTGATATCAACTATTTACTTATTGACAATAAAATGAAAAAATTAGTAAGTAAACATTTGGCGCAATTCACTGATAATAATAAGCATTTTTTTAATACAGATGCAGAAGATTTTTGGATTAAGCAGGAGGATGAATTAGCTAAATCACTGGTGCCTGTTAAAGAAATAGAAGAGATCATTAATTGGCTTAATACAATTTATAAGGTCTTAAATTAAAATACTTATTGTATGAAATGATGTTTGCTGAAAAAAGATATAATGAAGAAATAGTATATTTTGGTACTAATCATGAATATAATGGTATTTTAACACAACCAGTGGGTGCAAATAATTATCCATTAGTTGTTTTTCTTAATGCGGGAATGATACATAAGGTTGGCCCAAACCGTTTATATGTTCATCTCGCACGAAAACTTGCTGAGATTGGTTTCCCTTCTTTTAGATTTGATTTATCAGGGATAGGAGACAGTTCTACAAAAAATTCAGACTTAAATTTTTATGATCTGGCCATTGGAGATACAAAAATGGTATTAAGCCGATTTATAAACAAAAAGTGCGTGTTAATTGGGTTATGCACAGGGGCTGATATTTCTTTTAATGTAGCTTTGAAAGATGAACGTGTGATTGCAATAGCAACTATAAATGGAGGATTACTTGAAGAAAAAGAAATTAGCAATATAAATTATACGACATTAATAAATAAAAGGTATTATAAAAAGAATCTATTTAGTACAAAACATTGGTTAAAGGTATTATCAGGAAGAAGTAAAATTTTCAGAATAAAAAATATATTGCTGTTACCGATAGGAATATTTGCATTCCTATCAAATATACTAAGGCGGGAAAATAGTACTTTGAAGGTGAATTTGACCAACCAGGTAGAAAGTGATACTGAAAGCTCAATTATAAAAAAGTGGTCAAATCTTATCGATCGAAAAGTATCTGTTTTTCACATATTTTCAGAGGGTAGTAAATCACTGGATGTATTTAGATATAATATAGAAAAGAGATTACAAAAGATAAATAATAATTCTCAAATAATGATAGAAATAATAAAAGATGTAGATCATACATTTACTCACATGTGGTCACATAACTATTTAATTAATTTGATTTGTGAATGGTTAAAAAAACAATTAAAATAAATTATCAATTCAAAACATTATGAATATAAAAAAATTACTTGTGCTATTTTGTTTTATCTGTAGTTACTTAATCAAATTATCAGCAAATAATACCAGTATAGACACTAGCATTATTGATACTGAAGTAAAAGAGATTATGAAAGAAGGCAAAATACCAGGTCTTAGTATAGCTATTATTAAAAACGGTAAAAAGTATATTAGAAATTACGGGTTTGCAAGTCAGGAATTAAATTTACCGGTTACTTTTGAAACAACGTTTGAAATAGGACAAAATAGTATGGCTTTCACAGCATTAGCAATATTGAAGCTTGAGAAATTAGGTAAACTAAAATTAGATGATTGTGTTTCTGACTATATCAATTGGTTTCATGTTAAACTTGGAAAGGAACAATATAAAATTACTATCAAGCAACTATTACACCACACCAGTGGAATTCCCTGGAATACGATATCAGTTACTCCTAAAGATAACAAAGAAGATGCCATTAAAGAAACAATAAGAAGCATATCTGGAATGCAGTTAAATAATGTCCCAGGGAAAAATTTTGAGTTCTCTTCAATAAATTATGACATTTTGGGATTGCTCATTGAAAAAATATCTGGAATTGACTATTCTCAGTTTATGAGAGATCAAATTTTTACTCCTCTATACCTCAATAATACATACATACGCGAATTAGAACCCGATAAAAAACTAGCACAAGGATATAAAATTGGTTTTTTTAAACCTCAAAAGTATGATTATCCCATATTCCTTGGACATTCACCTTCTTTGTTTGTTGTTTCAAACATTACAGATATGTCCAAGTGGCTCTCTTATCAGATGTTAGATACAAACCTAATAAACTTTAGTAGTTTAAGAAAAAAATCACATCAACGTTATAAAACTGTGTCTCCCTCAGCCAGTAACATGTCTACATAT
>CAZWGG010000081.1:1281-2168 GCA_964633305.1 uncultured Bacteroidales bacterium | reverse complement strand
AAAAAACATAATAATCCAAGAAAATACAAGGAATAATATTTCATATGCATTTGGTTGGAATGTTTCTTTAAAAGGACAAGAAGAAATATTCCATAACGGATTAAATCCTAATTATTCGTCTTATATCTCATTCAAATCTGAACAAAATCAAGGTATAGTGATACTAGCTAACTCAAATAGTAACTTTGTGCCGATATTAGGGAATAATTTAATGAAGGTTCTTAATAATGAAAGAATTAGCAGGAATATAAATCCCGATAACGGATACGATAATATTTTTTCTGTGGTAACTTTTATTTTAGGTCTTTATATTTTATTTCTATTTGCATTTATAGGATTTATTATTTATAGAATATCTAAAAAGTACCGTTCTTATATGGGATTATCCTGGGTGAGATTTTATAAAATCATACTAATTTCATTTTTGTTTTTACCCTTTATTTTTGGTATTTATTATTTGCCGGGTGCAATATTGTCTTTTACATGGGATTCAATATTAATTTGGACGCCATTGAGCTTTACCTATATGATACTATTTTTGTTAACTGCAATATTTTTAAGCTTTCTGGTTAACATTATTACGTTTATTTTTCCTGAAAAGAATCAATATTTAAGAGTTGCACCCTCAATAACCATATTGAGTATTCTTTCAGGACTATCGAATATGGGACTGATTATTTTAATTACCAATTCATTACGGGGAGGAATAAATCAAAAATACTATATTTTCTATTTTAGCTTGATTTTAGGAATATACCTTTTAGGTAGACGTTATGTATCAATAAGGTTATTACATTTTGGGCGCAATCTTGTATATGACCTTAGAATTCAGCTACTTGGCAAAATATTTTCAACTACATTCGAGAAATTTGAAAAAATTGCAGGTG
>CAZWGG010000081.1:672-1271 GCA_964633305.1 uncultured Bacteroidales bacterium | reverse complement strand
CGATGATATTGGGACCATAGCAAATTTTGCAAATTCATTTGTAGGTATAATTACAAATGCTGTTACGGCTATCGGAGCACTTATTTATTTAGCTACTATTGCTTTCTGGGCTACTATTTTAACAATTATTATGATTGGATTAGGAAGCTCCTTTTACTATATCATTAATAATAAAACTAGAATTCTGTTTGAAAAAGCCAGGGATACGAGAAATTTTTACATGAGTCTTTTACACGGAATGATTGAAGGATTTAAAGAACTAAGTTTACGCCGAAATCGGAAGTTGGAATATAAACATGATATTGAAGATGTTTCCGATGAATACAGGAAAAAAATGGTTCATGCCCATGAAAAGCTCATTAATGCTAACTTATTAGGTGAATTATTAGTAATCGTAATTTTAGGGATAGTAACCTTTTCAATTCCTATTCTTTTTCCTGAAATTAGGATGTATACCCTTATGAGTTTTCTTGTCATATTCTTATATCTATTAGGTCCAATAAGAGATTTGGTATCTGCATTACCTACATATATTCAGTTTAAAGTTGCCAGGGACAGAGTTGACGAATTTCTTAATGAGATTCCTGTTGTTGCAGAAA
>CAZWGG010000081.1:0-662 GCA_964633305.1 uncultured Bacteroidales bacterium | reverse complement strand
GCAACTCGAAAAGAAGGATGAAGGATGGTATTCCAAATCCTGACCAGGCAATATTGTGTGATAATTGCGATTCTTTGGCCCTGGCTCGATTGGACAAAAAGGTCTTATGCGATCAGTGCTTGATCGACCTCGCTAAAGCTGGGAGACGAAGGGACATCGAGAAGATTGCACCGCTCATTCTCCGTTCGACTTCTCGAGCGAAAAAAACCGTCTAAAAGAATCTTTGAGAATTTAATATTTACTTATAAAGAGTCCAATGGTGATCCTGGATTCTCTGTTGGTCCAATAAGCTTTGAAGTTAAAGCAGGGGAAGTTTTATTTATCATTGGAGGGAACGGAAGTGGTAAAACAACGATTGCTAAACTTATAACCGGATTATATACTCCTGATGGCGGAACAATCAAAATAAATAACAAAGTAATGAGCACAAAAGAATTGGGTGAATACTTTTCTACAGTTTTTAATCCTTTCCATTTGTTTGAGAAACTATATGATGTTAACCTGGAAAATAAGGAAAATGAAATTAATGATTTTTTAAATACACTTGGATTAACAAAAAAAGTAAATATTACAAAAGATAAATACTCAACAATTAATCTTTCTGGTGGACAAAGGAAAAGATTAGCACTATTGCAATGTTATCTTGAAGATAATCCGATTTA
>CAZWGG010000080.1:0-12654 GCA_964633305.1 uncultured Bacteroidales bacterium | reverse complement strand
AATTAATACTGATGCACAAAACATAATAATATATAAGGTGCCAATGGTAGCTTTTACCCTTTCTATATTTTTTTTCCCAAAATATTGCGCAATAACAATTGTTCCCCCAGATGCAAATCCTATAATTAAAGATATTAGCGTAAATATTATAGGGAAAGATGCCCCGACTGATGCAAGTGCATCAGTTCCAATGAATTTACCTACAATAATACTATCAACAATATTGTAGAGCTGTTGAAAAACATTTCCTAACAACATTGGAGCAGTAAATTTCAAAATTAGCCTGGCCTCATTCCCTATGGTTAAATCCCGCATCAGAACGAAAATAAAAAGAGTTCAAAGGTGATTATTTTATTGCTACCAACAAAGGGGTAAAGAATGAATACATAATAATTTATTTATTTAGTCTGTGTATAAAGTCCACATGCTTTGTTGCGTTTGTCCTCAAACAGGGAATCACGCTAGAGCATGACTCCCTGTTTTCAGACTGCAAGCGCATCGTTCGCGAACTTTATAGACGGATGACTTTATGGACAAGTACTATTTAGCGTTGAAAAGTTATTGTTTTACTCATAAAAATTCTTGTATATTTATGATTTAATTCAAGAATCATAATTCAGAAACAATCATGGTAATAATGAAACGACACGATCATTCTAAAACTAAGATAATTGCGACAATTGGACCTGCTTGTTCCTCAAAAGAAACCCTCGGCAAATTATTTGAAGCAGGTATTGATGTTTGTAGACTTAACTTTTCACATGGTACCCATGACGATCATTTAAAAGTGGTTAATAACATACTTGAGTTGAATGAAGAATTTAACAGCAATGTTGCCATTCTCGCAGATTTGCAGGGGCCAAAACTAAGAATTGGTGAAGTTGAAAATAATTTTATAGAGCTTGTGGAAAACAATGAAGTTACCTTTGTTTCAGAAGAATGTATAGGCAATTCCGGTAAGCTATATATGAGTTACAATAAATTCGCAAGCGATGTTGAACCCGGTGAAACCATATTACTGGATGATGGAAAAATTCAATTACAAGTTACACATACGAATAAGAACGACCGGGTAACAGCAAAAATTATCCATGGGGGAGGCTTATCTTCCAGGAAAGGTGTTAATCTTCCGGATACAAAACTATCATTACCAAGCTTAACCGGAAAAGATATTAACGATGTGAATTTTATTTTACAACATGAAGTGGACTGGATAGCTTTATCATTTGTCCGGTCAGCAGTTGATATCCTGAACTTAAAAGAAATAATTAAAAAAAATAAGAAACATGCTAAAGTAATTGCTAAGATTGAAAAACCGGAAGCACTTAACGATCTTGATAATATTATAGATGTTTCAGATGCAATTATGATTGCCAGGGGAGACCTCGGAGTTGAGGTACCTTATGACAGGGTGCCTTTAATTCAAAAACAAATTGTAAACAGGTGTATTATTCATGTTAAGCCGGTTATTATAGCTACTCAAATGCTTGAAAGTATGATTGGAAATTTCAGGCCAACCCGGGCTGAAGCGAACGACGTGGCCAATGCAGTTTTTGATTCGGCCGATACCCTTATGTTAAGCGGAGAAACATCAGTAGGGGAGTATCCTGTTGAATCAATTAAAGCAATGCAGCGTGTTATAGATTATGCAGAAGGAAAAGAATTTGTTTTAAAACACGATAGCCTGCCCGATTGTGTATCCCCAACTTTTATCGCCGATTCTGTTTGTTATAATGCATGTAAAATGGCTGACTTAACAAATGCAAAAGCTATTATTACATTCACTCACTCGGGGGCAACTGCACTTAAAATTGCCAGTTGCAGGCCTAAAGCAAATATTTTTGTCTTTACATCAAATAAACCGCTTATCAGAAAATTATCGTTAGTTTGGGGAGTATGGGCATTTTATTTGAAACACGAAGACCATGTAAACCATGCAATCACTCATACTAATGATATTCTCAAAAGCAAAGGTTATATCAAAGATAACGATGTGGTTGTTCATGTTGGCAGTATTCCTATGAAAGAGCGGGGGAAAACCAATATGATGAAAATAAGCTATATCTGATTTTTCTAATTAGTGCCAATTAGAAAAATCATTTATTTTAGAGTTACTAATTCCCGAATAAAGGGATGTGATAAAATGTTTTAGAGTACCTGTTTTGTCATAACAAATAATTACAATTAATTCGTGCTAATTTGTGTAATTCTTGTCCGACAATGATTTCACGGAAATATTTTAAAAGTAGTGAAGAAAAAGCTTATCGAGCTTGAAGAAAAATGGCTAAAAATTCTTTATGAAACAGTAGAGAAAGAGTTTAACAAGCATCCTTTGCCTTCTCATGATCATACCCATCACTTAAGGGTATGGATTTTCACAAAAGATTTCCTTTTGGCCTTGCATGAATCGGGTAGAATATTTTCTTTCAGCGAATTGGAGAAGATAATAATTGCTGTTTTTTTCCATGATATTGGAATGGTTAAAACACTTAATGTCTCTCATGGCAAAGAAAGCCGCAGAATTTGTGAAAAGTTTTTAAATAAAGAAGTTTCCTTTGAAAAGAAGGATAGACTTGAGGTACTTGAAGCTATAGAAAAACATGATGATAAAACCTACCTGAATCATAAAGAAGTTAATACATACAGTGTATATACCATTCTATCTGTATGTGATGATTTGGATGCTTATGGAGCCATTGGTATTTACAGATACCTGGAAATATACCGGATGAGAGGATTAAACTTGGAAGATATTCCTTCTCAAGTTATTACCAATCTACAAACAAGGATTGGGTTTTTAGAATCACATGGTAATGATTTCCCCGGGTTTATTTACAAACATAGAGAAAGACAGCAAATAACTTATCGTTTTTATGCCGATCTTATCGGTCAAATCAAAGAATACGGATCAACAGAAATAATAAACGGCCCAATACATATCATTAACATAATGATTAATAATATCATTAGTCTGAAGAGAAATATCGAAGATATTCTCGAGATGAAAAGTAATGATAATTATACAATGCAATTCTTCCGGCAATTAAAGAATGAGATTGAATCCACAAAATTTTCAAAACCACGTTAAATAACCGATATTGAGGTAGGGAATATATTAATGCTAACCTCAGTTTAACTATCTGTTTAAACTTTTTTAAATGTACCTTTCGGAAGCTTTTCATTAGGATGTTCGCTGTGAAAGTCGATCCAATACCGATTGATAGTTGTTTTGATTTCGCGGTGTAATATTAGCAATCCAAACAAATTAGGAATTGTCATTAAAGCAATGGTAATATAAGAAAGAGACCATATTATTGTTGTATCAGCAATTGATGCTACAAAAAATCCGGCAACATAGATAATCCGGTAGTATAAAATAAATTTCGATCCCCAGAGAAAAGTTACTGCGCGGTCGCCGTAATATGACCATGATATAGCTGTAGAAAATGCAAAAAGCAATAACCCAATTGAGACTATAAATTGTCCCCAGTTACCAAAAATACTTCGTTTGAAAGCTTCAGCAGTAAGAGGAGCACTGTGTATTAATGAATTACCTTCAAAATAAAAATCGGTTATCTCTGCCGGTATTTTTCCATGTTCAACAAGTATTTCTCCATTATACAGATCACCTGATTTTTCATATATTCTAACACCTTCTGCCATAGACCTTGCATGTATTACTGTAACCGTGTCTTTTATCATACCATCCTTCACATGTAATAGGCCATTAAACCTTCTCAGGGTATCTTTCCCGCTAATATGCATAAAAAGTTTTTCCCTGTCAAGTTCCGATTTATCGTCAAAAGTACCATTTAGGATTTCAAGATCGGTGAACTGAAACCTGTTTTCAATTTTATCTTTCCAAACTCCTGAAGAAAGCAGAGCTAATCCGGTTAAGGAACAAATAAGTATGGTGTCGATAAAAGGTTCAAGTATAGCGACAAGACCTTCAGAAACGTGTTCGTGTGCCCGGGCTGCTGCATGGGCAATGGGTGCAGAGCCTTGTCCCGCTTCATTTGAAAATAACCCACGGTTTACCCCTTTTTTAAAAGCATAAATGAAACCGGCCCCGAGAAACCCGCCGGTTGCCGCTGAACCAGTAAATACATCGGAAAAAATGGAAATGATTGAAGGAATTATTTTATCGTAATTAAATCCCAAAACACCTATCGCTCCAATAAAATATATAAATGCCATAACCGGTACCAAACGCGATGTTACTTTTGCAATTCTTTTTATCCCGCCAATAATAACCAAAGCCAGAAGCACAGATAACACAATACCGGTTATAAAATGCTTGATACCAAACGTTGAAAATATTGAGTTGGAAATACTGTTAATCTGCGGTAAGTTTCCGGTACCAAAGGAAGATAGTATGGTGGCAAAAGCAAAAAATACTCCTAACCAAAGACCTGTTTTAATAATTTTTCCGTTACCAAGCTTAACATTTAATCTTTCTTTCATATAGTACATTGGTCCACCTGCCATGGTTCCGTCCGTAACCTTTTCCCTGTATTTGTGTGACAGGGTAACTTCTACAAATTTTGTTGTCATGCCCAACATGGCAGTAACAAGCATCCAAAATAAAGCTGCAGGTCCCCCTATATGAATAGCCAACGCTACTCCTGCAATATTTCCCGTACCAACGGTTCCTGATAATGCAGTTGCCAATGCCTGGAAATGCGATGCATCACCTTCGTCTCCCCTTTTATCAAACTTTCCACGTACAATTTTTACGGCATGTTTAAAATAACGTATTTGTGGAAACCGCAGATAAATCGTAAAAAATAACCCTGTACCCAGCAATAGATAAACAAACCATTCGGATGACCCAAGGAATTTATCAAGAAAAATGAAGAATTCGTTAATAGCGTGCATGATAATAAAAATCTGTGAACACTGGTTTTATGGTTTGCAAATATAATAGAAGAATATAGCTGATGCAAATAAAATACTTAGCTGTCATACCTACTTGCTGGGTTTCATATACAAGGTTGAGAAATTGAGAAATTATATTTCAAGATGTCGTATAGTGCGCGTTCAATGCCATTAAGTTAAGAAAGTCGTTAATCCTTGTTCTTAAATCCTTAACTTAATAACGTTGAGTGCGAGTTTAACACTGAGTAACGAGTACTATGAAACCGGAAGTTGCTGTTCATCTGCGCCATAGCTCTATATTCCTTATAGTGCATGAAAAAAATTTAGTATAACTAAATATTGAATAATTTACTCTATATATTCGTCTTCATCCGCCGTAACCCAATTCATTGGGTGAAGGAGGTTAAATCAACAAGTTACAGGGTATTTCCTCTGTGCATAATAATAGTGTTTATAGAAAACCGTTTAGGCGTCATGCTCCTACGGACTGTAATTAACGGACTATTTTTAGATAATCTAATAATTGACTAATTTTGAGAGAAAATTGATTATGGGAACAAACGCATTTAAAATATCATTAAATTATAACCAAGTTCTTGAATTGGTGAGATAATTACCTAAAAAGGACAAAGCCAGGCTGAGTAAAGAATTGGCAAAAGATGCTGTTGATGTGAGATTGACCAGATTGTTAAATTCCTTTTCGACTGATGAATTGACAAAGCTCCCTACATGATATGAAATTGATTTATCTCCATTTAACCATTGCCTGAAAGCATAGTTTTTGGTCATTCCTTGTTATTCCTTCAATATGAAACATATTATTTTTATACTTATTTTCTGCCATAAGTAATACTTCTTCACCAAGCTTAACTTCACGCAGATAGTTTATTTGTAAAGATTCTATTATGATTCCAGTGTTTTCAGGATAAGGTAAAATATTTATAATCCATTCCACATACTTGTTGCTGTTTACATGTTGATTTAGATCAAGTTCCGAGTATTGGGCTTTAATGGTAGCTTTTTCAACATGGCATTCGGGTTTTAGTTTAACTAACCTTTTGTGAATCGCATGTTTGTCTTTATTCATTAACAAAACTTCTGAATGTAACTCCGGGGCTTTCGGCCTTTTTGAATTTACATCAACCAATAGCCAATATGATGTAGCTACCGTGAGTTCATTTCCTGATGAATCTTTAATGATAAAATCCCTAACGTAAAAAATACCATCTATCCCCTTTGGCCAGGTTTCTATAATAACCTCATCTTTCCACATAGGATATTTTTTCACTTCAAATAAAATACGGGAAAGCATCCAAACCAGTCCTTTTTTATGTAAAAAATCACTTCCTAAATCAAAATGTTGTGCATGTTTCCACGCAGCTTCCTGTAAAAATGCAGTTAAGTAATTTGGTTTTAATCTTTCATTAACATCAACCGTATATGACCAAATGGTAAATTTTTCATTCCAAATAGGAACGTATGGTTCATTTTTCTTTGCCATCTTTTTTTTTATTAAATATTAGAATAATATTCATCGGGCTGTAATTCGACAGATTTAATTTTTATCAGGTTACTAACCACTTTAGTTGAATCAATATAATCTTTTGACCAGGATGGAGAACATGCATACAGACAATGAGCACATTGAGGAGTACAATAGTAATTTGTAATTAATCCCCCTGATTGAAGGTATGAGATGTTCATATATAGAGTTTTTTAATTTTAAAGATAATAATTTGGAATTATTCAAACGAAAACATAAGTAATAACTTCGTGATAATAATATGAACTAGATTTCGTTATAAATAATGAAAAAAGTATTGCTTTTTTTACTAATTTAGTACAACCTTTATTCCTTGAAACCAAATAAATATTGAGATGAATAGTAATCAAAATGAAGACTTTAATATGTTGATTGCATGCAACACAATTGCTGAAAATTTTGCATCAAACATCAACGAATTAAGAAAAATAAATCATGCCTGGACAGACAAGTTTGTTAACAAACTTCTTATGCAGGTAGAGGAAGCATTTGCTTATTATTTAGATTTAGAAGCAAACCGAAAAATTCAAGACATGCAGAATAAGTTAAATTCTATCCAAATCCAGGCTCTTCGGGCTATATGTTTTCTTAAAACACGTATAGACATTACTTATGCCAATGATGAAGCACGAAAGAACTATGTTTTGGATCAACTGGGATTTAAGCTTTACCTTCAGGCTGTTGAGCAGAAAGATGCTGAGGCCCTCATTGAATTGTTAAGTAAAATCCGAAAAAATTTGTCGGATGATATCACAAAAGAATTGATAAAAAATCACAGTGATCAAACTTTTATTGAAAGGATATCACTATTTGCGGCAAAGCTAAAAAAAATTAACCGGTCACATAACGCTTTAGTAGCTACAAAAAAGTTAACAACAAAAGGTGCTGTGGGAATATTTAGCGACCTTTATCTTGATATTCTGACAATTAGCAAACAAATTAAAGATTTTTATAAAAATCAACCCGAAAAAGCTAAAATGTTTGATTACAACTACATTGTAAAACACAGGGTTTCTTCTGCAGTTAAGACAAATTGAAGTATATTACATGTCTGAAGCCCAGGAGAAAGTTGTTAGTTTACTCCTGGTTTCAATTTTTGGACTTTGAACTTATTAAATATCTTCTTCCTTATTATTCATAAACCCTTGCTTATCTATCACATTAAGGAATTGTTTAGAAAAATATACATTGTCCTTTTTTGTGTATCTGTTGTCCGTAAAAATTTGTGCCAGGGTTTCTTTATTGTTTTCTTTTAATAAGCTTGCTGTAAGCTCTGATGATTCTTTTTCCAGGTAAATATTATCAATATCTTCTTTTTTATAATCGGAATATTTTTCATAATGGATCACTCCTTCCAGGGGAAGCCGGTCAGTGAGTCCCTGATCTTCTTCAGGATATCCCATAACTATGGCAGCAACCGGTACTACATTCTGTGGAATGCTTAAAATGTCGATAATTTTACCGGCCATGTATGTTACGGTTCCCAAATAACAAATGCCAAGTCCGTGCGCTTCTGCTGCAAGTGATACATTTTGACTAACAAGCAAAGCATCAATGGCAGCAGTAAAAAATGATAAAAAATTATCATATCCGGGGTTGGCTTTACGTTGTATACACCATTTGTTAAAGCGGTTAAAATCTGCACAAAATGTAATATGAACCGGTGCTTCCAACACCATACTTTGTTTAAAATGGGCTTCCCATAGCTTTTCTTTTATTATTTTGTCTATTGTAACTATCATACTGTAAACCTGCATGTTGCCAGTAGTAGAAGCTCGTGTCCCGGCTTTAAGTATCTCGTTTAATAAAACATTGTCAACAGGCTTATTTTTGTATTTTCTAACAGAGCGGTGATTAAAAATCGTTTCTAACATAATATTTTTTTTATATTGTTAATACAGATAAGTATATTTGACCACAAAAATATAAAACATGCCCCAAATTAATTATTACACTGTCGATGTTTTTACAAACGAACGTTTTGGAGGAAACCAGTTAGCTATTATCCCTGATGCAACAAAAATTCCTGGAACATTGCTTCAGATAATTGCCAGGGAATTTAATTTTTCCGAAACTACTTTTGTTTACCCTCCTGAAAATCATTCCAATGATTGCAAAGTAAGAATTTTCACCCCCGAGGTTGAAGTGCCCATGGCAGGTCATCCAACTATAGGAACAGCTTATGTGTTGTTGCTGAAAGGATTAGTTACCCCTAAAAACCCAGGTTACCTTATGTTAGAGGAAGAAGTAGGTGATATAAGGGTTGATTTCATAAAAGAAAATTCCACCTATCATTCTATTACTATGAGTCAACCTTTGCCTGAGTTTGGTCCTGTAGAAAACGATTACAAGCTGCTAGCAGGAATATTATCTCTAAACTCAGAAGTGATAAACCAGCAATATCCTATACAAAGCGTTTCATGCGGCAACAATTTTCTTTATGTCCCATTGAGAAATCTTGCAGCAATGGAAAAAATAGTTGTAAGAAAAGAGTTACTTATGGTTTCACAGAACCAGTTGGATTCAACGAATATTTTTGTTTTTACAAATGAGACAGTTAACAGTTTCTGCCATTTTCATTGCAGGATGTTTGCACCCATATCAGGCATTTCTGAGGATCCGGCAACGGGAAGTGCTGCAGGGCCTTTTGGATGTTACCTGGTAAAAAACCAAATATCTCACGAAAAACAATTTATACTCGAACAAGGCATGGAAATAGGCAGGCCCAGTATACTCAAAGTAAATATTGAAGGAGATAAAGATGAAATTAAAAGTGTAAAGGTTAGTGGAAATGTCGTGTTTGTGAGTGAGGGGAAGATGTATATTTGAGGACGGATATGTCAATATTTCTATCTTAATCAAATTTGAAAGAAAATAAGTTCCTGCTTAATACAAAGTAGCACTATATAACCTAAAATTATCATTTAATGTCCCGGTTACAGTATCATACATCTTTAATATAAATTTCCCAATAAAAATATCCCCTAACCGTTTTATTTAAAAAATGTTAAAATCACATGTTTACGCAACTTTTGGTGTGGATTTTGTGTCATATAAAACAACGAATTAAATGCGATTTTAACATTAAAACCGTCAGCTATGAAAACAAATATAGTATATCAGCAAGGAATATTATCCCGGCTACTAAGAGCTTTGATCCTGTTTATATTAGGATTTGTTTTTGTATTACCTTCTGCAGGACAATACTTTGGAAGAAATAAACCCGGGTATTCGGTGTTTAATTACGATGTTCTTAAAACTCCGGATTTTGTTATTTACCATAATTTTAAAAACGATTCTTTGATTGATGAACTGGCTGCCCAAAGTGAATACTGGTATAAGCTTCACTCAACGGTATTTAGGGATACCTTACGAATAAAAAACCCTATTATTATTTATGAGGACTTTGCCGACTTTCAACAAACAAATGTTAGCTCAAGCCCTATTGGAGTTGGCACAGGAGGATTTACCGAAGGATTAAAGAATAGGGTGGTGATGCCGGTATCTGTAACAAACAGCCAGACAAATCATGTGCTTGGCCATGAATTGGTACATGCCTTTCAGTATAACATGATTGCTGCCGATTCCCTATCGCTTCGAGATATGAATGAGATGCCTTTATGGATGATAGAAGGACTTGCAGAATATATGTCAATTGGTAGTATCGACCCGCAAACATCTATGTGGATGAGAGATGCTGTTTTAAATAACGAGTTCCCAACCATTAAAGATATGACACAAAAACCACAATATAATCCATACCGTTATGGACAGGCATTTTGGACATTCACTGCAAAAATGTGGGGTGATACGATCATCGAACCTTTACTAAACGCCAGTGCAAAACTTGGGTACAAAAAAGGCATTGAAAAAGTATTGGGTGTTGATACAAAAACTTTCTCTAGCCTTTGGAAAAGTGCATCTGAACTGCATTATAAAAATATAATGAAGGATTCTGTTGAGACTTTAACCGGTAAAAAGGTGTTATCTGACGAAAATTCAGGAGATTATAATATTTCACCTGTTATAAGTCCAAATGGCAAATATGTTGCATTCATGTCCGAAAAAGATCTTTTTTCATTTGATCTGTTTTTAGCTGATGCTGAAACCGGTAAAATAATTTCCAAATTATCCAGCACAGTAAAAAATGATGAAATTGATGCTTTTAATTTTATTGAATCGGCAGGAAGCTGGTCACCTGATAATAACAAATTTGCATACGTGGTATTTAGCAAAGGCGAAAATAAACTAATAATAGTAGATGTAAAGAAAAAAAAGATTATTGACGAAATAGGTATTCCGGGGGTTAAAGCTTTTTGTAATCCTGCCTGGTCTCCTGTTGATAACCGTATTGTTCTTTCAGGGACAAAGGATGGAACCAATAACCTGTTTATTTACGATTATGATACAGGTGACCTGCAACAGCTCACAAATGATATGTATTCATATATTCATCCTTCCTGGTCGCCTGATGGCAGTAAACTTGTCTTTTCAACAGATAAAAATATTGTTGATGGCAGAAAGGCATATGTAACACACGGTTTCGACCTTTGCATATTAGACCTGAAGACTAATGAAATGAAAATATTAACTGTTTTCCCCGGAGCCGGTAATATGAACCCGGTATTTTCAGGTGATGGTCAATCTATTTTATTCCTATCGGACAGGGATGGTTTCAGAAATTTATACCGGTATTCGCTTAAAGATTCTAATGTTTTTCAATTAACAGAGTATTTAACCGGTATAAGTGGTATTACACTTCTTTCTCCGGCTATGAGCCTGTCAAACCAAGGCCAACTGGTTTACTCCTATTATTATAATCAAAAATACCAGGTGTACTCAGCAAAAATTGATGAATTTAAAGAAAAAGAAGTTAACCCATTTCAATTAAATTATGATGCTGCTACATTACCCCCATTAAAGCGTGTAGGAGTGAATATTGTCGATCGCTTTTTGTTGAAGCAGCCCGAATATCAAAAAAATATTGATACCGATTTTAACCCCATTCCTTACCAACCAAAATTTAAGCTCGATTATATCTCAAATGTATCCGTAGGTGTTGCAAACAGCAGGTTAGGAACCGGCATGGCAGGAAGTATTAGTGCATTATTTAGCGATATTGTGGGCGATAACCAAATTTTTGTAAACATCGGTGTAAATGGAGAGGTGTATGATTTTGGAGGACAGGTTGCCTATATTAGTCAGAAGAAACGGGTAAACTGGGGTGCGGCTATATCACATATTCCTTATAAATATGGAGGACTATCTTACAAACGTGATACTATTGCAATTAATGGAGAGTCCTATGAAGTCAATAACTATATGCTTGATATTTACAGGTTATTTGAAAGCGAAATATCATTATTCGGGTATTACCCCTTTTCAACAACAAGAAGAATAGAGTCGGGTTTGTCTGTCGGAAGATATAGTTACAGGATTGACAGGTTTAATAACTATTATGATGATATTGGCTATGCTATTGACCAGTCAAGGGAAAAACTCGATGCCCCCCCCGGTTTTAACATGGTACAGGCTGATGTGGCCTATGTTTACGATAATTCTTATTTTGGTTTAACAGCACCATTAAAGGGAGCAAGGTCACGATACCAGGTAATGAGTTATATGGGAGATTATAATTTTATATCTACCCTTATTGATTATCGAAAATATATACAGGTTAAACCCTTAACGTTTGCTTTCAGATTTTATAATAATAACCGGTTTGGCAAAGATTCCGAGAACGGTAATTTTGCCCCTCTATATATAGGGTATCCCTGGTATATAAGAGGATATGATGGTGCAACAGGACGTAATGATTATTTCTCAGCAGTCTCGGTAGACCAACTGCAAGGGAGTAAAATGGTAGTTACGAATGTTGAAATCAGGATTCCTTTAACAGGTCCCAAAAGGTTAGCACTTATAAAATCGAAGTTTTTATTTACCGATTTTGCTTTTTTTGTTGATGGAGGGTTAATTTGGGACTCTGAACATACTCCTGATCTTAAATGGGAAATTACCTCATACGAAGACAGGATACCATTGATAAGCGCTGGGGCATCACTTAGGGTAAATGTTTTTGGTTATATGGTTATAGAGCCATATTATGCTATTCCATTTCAGGATGGAGGAATAAAAAATGCTTCATTTGGATTGAATTTTCTTCCAGGTTGGTAATTAGAGCCTGCCAGAAAACTCCTATTTTTTAAAGTCTTTGATAAGAAAACGTCAAAGAC
>CAZWGG010000079.1:0-12708 GCA_964633305.1 uncultured Bacteroidales bacterium | reverse complement strand
AGAAGTAAATTCCGAAGATTTAAAGAACTGGACTTAAGTAATTGTTATGTGTCATTGGCAATTGTTCAGGAATATAAGAGAAATAGAATATCTCGATACAATGTAAAATATGTTCAAATTGACGAAAAGTTAGAGACTCGCTTAAAAAACATTGTAATTGGCAAGGTTGGAGGGGCAAATAGTATCGAAGAATACACTTTCGATTGTCCTGAACCTGAAGAAGACCAAATTCGTGCGATAGAATCAGAAGATACCGATTTTGTAAAAATAATTGAAGTTTTACAGCCCCTAAATCCAGAAGAAGACATTATCGAGAATGTAGATGACTTGGTAAAAGCTAAATCATATCTGATTATTCTGAGGGATGACGATGGAATTAACGTAGTTGCATTTAAAAAGATACCTGAAAACTGGAAGTTGAAGAAGCAAAAAGGTTATATACCATTGCTTTACAAAGAAAATATGTTTGTTGATTTGGAAGAAGATAATGTGTTCAGCATTTCTGGTTCAATTGATTTTATGTACTATGAAGATTTGCTTTTTATTTTATCTAAGCAAGCTTTTGAAACAGGGCTGAATTTTAGAGAAGGTATGCTTGCCAAAGCAAATGAATTCTATGAAGAAGCTCAGCAGGAGAATTTTTTTGTGAACATCGATATTTTAACAAATAAAGTTGGAAACAATCAACGTTACCTTAGAAAGATAGCTACCATAAAAAATCTTGGATATTACAAAAATCAACAATTCTTAAATAGGTTCAAAGAGGTGAGCCAACTGAAAAACTGGGGAATTGAATTTCAGGACAGACAAATAGTAATTACCGAAGAAAGGCTGGAGGACATTTTAACAATATTACAAAACAAGCGACTTCACTCGGATTTGACCGAAGAAGATTTTGATGTCGAAAGTGTAAAACCATTGGAAAATTATATTCAATCAGCACAAGAATCAAATGAGAATTAATCTTGAGATAAATACAAATAATGATAAATTTTAAAGAATACGCAAATACCATTTGGAAGGTAGCAGATTTGTTAAGAGGTGATTACAGGCAGTCAGATTATGGGAAAATAATTCTTCCAATGACCGTTTTAAGGCGGTTGGATTGTGTAATTGCTCCCACAAAGCAAAAGGTACTGGATTATCTTCCTAAAGTGGAGAAACTTTCTGATAGCGCTAAAGACATTACCTTAAATAAAGTAGCTGGTCTTAATTTCCATAATAGAAGTAATTATGACTTTGCCAAATTAAAAGCAGACCCCAACAACGTTGCTGCAAATCTCAGAAACTTCATCAACGGTTTTTCAACAGGTGCAAGGGAAATAATTGAGTATTTCGATTTTGACACTCATATTGACAGGTTAGACGACCCAAAAACAGATTTGCTTTTCAAAATCGTTGAAGCGTTTGCTGACATTGATTTATCAAAAATGAAGGCAATGGAAATGGGATATATTTTTGAGGAACTAATCCGAAAGTTCTCTGAACTTTCAAATGAAACAGCAGGGGAGCACTTTACGCCGAGAGAAGTAATTAAACTTATGGTAAACCTGTTATTCGTAAATGAAAAAGACATTTTCAAAAAGGGAATCGTTAAAACCCTTTACGACCCTGCTTGCGGAACTGGTGGTATGTTATCAATTGCAGAATCATTCATTTCAGAACAAAATCCCGATGCAAAAGTGGAAGTTTTCGGACAGGAAATTAATCCCGAATCTTACGCCATCTGTAAATCAGACATGTTGATTAAAGGACAGAATCCAGCAAATATAAAATTTGGAAATACTTTCACAGTCGACGGCCTTGAAAACGAAAAGTTTGATTACATGCTTTCAAATCCTCCTTTTGGTGTTGACTGGAAAAAAGCGCAGAAGATGATTACAGACGAAGCAGAAAAGAAAGGTTATGCTGGTCGTTTCGGTGCTGGTTTACCAAGGATTAACGATGGCTCGCTTCTTTTCCTTCAACACATGATTTCTAAAATGAAACCAGAAGGAAGCCGTATCGGAATTGTATTTAACGGTTCACCACTTTTCACAGGACAAGCTGGAAGCGGAGAAAGTGAAATTAGGAAATGGATTATTGAAAATGATTGGCTTGAAGCCATCATTGCAATGCCAGACCAATTGTTCTATAACACGGGAATCTCAACCTACATTTGGGTGCTTTCCAATAAAAAAAGTGCTGAAAGAAAAGGTTTGGTTCAGCTTATTAATGCAACAGGTGCAAAAGATGATGAGACAGGGCACAGTCCAAACCGTTTTTGGCAAAAAATGCCAAGGAGTTTGGGCAATAAAAGAAAAGAAATAGCTGAAAATGGAGAAACAAAAGGTATTGGGTTTATTACTAAAATTTATGGGAAAAATACCGATGGGGAATTCTGTAAAGTATACCCGAAAGAATTTTTCGGTTACTGGCGCATAACAGTGGAACAGCCACTGAAAAATGAGAAAGGTAAAATCCAAAAAGACAGTAAAGGAAACCCAAAACCAGATACAAGCTTGCGGGACTACGAGAACATTCCTTTTCTAAGAAAAGACGAAAAAGGGAATCTTGTTCCGCAAACCATTCAGGAATATTTTGACCGAGAAGTAAAACCACATGTTCCCGATGCCTGGATAGATGAAAGTAAAACAAAAACGGGTTATGAAATTAATTTCACCAAGTATTTTTATGAATTTAAGAAATTACGCTCCTTAGCTGAAATAAAGGCCGATATTTTGGCTTTAGAACAAGAAACCTCCGAATTGGAAAAAGATGTTTTGAATATAGATTAATGGAAAAATTTAAAGATAAATATCGTATACCATCAGCCCGATTGCAAAATTGGGATTATACCAATGATGCAGCCTATTTTATTACCATTTGTACAAAAAACAGGGAATGTTTGTTCGGATATATTGAAAATGGAAACATGCAATTATCAAATATTGGTGTAATTGCTGATATATTGTGGTACGAAATTTCAAATCACGCCAGTAATGTTGAATTGGGTGAATTCATTGTCATGCCAAACCATATTCATGGTATTTTGATATTGAACGGTAATGACAATAACCCACGAAAAAATGATAATGGCAGCGTTTCCGTTGTTGGACCATTACCACAAATGACACCGGATATTGTAGAGACGTTGCATGCAACGTCTCTACCACCAAACGCAACGTCTCTACCACCAAACGCAACATCCCCAAAACAGGAACAACCATTCTCAATGCCCAACAACAAAAATGAATTCATGGCAAAAATATCCCCAAAACCCGGGTCCGTTTCAACCATTATCCGTTCATATAAATCGGCGGTTACAAAACATGCACACCGTTTGGGTTTTGAATTTGAATGGCAGGAACGATTTCATGACCATATTATTCGCGATGATGCAGAATACCAACGCATAGCCAATTACATTGCAACCAACCCATTGAAATGGGAAGACGATAAATTTTACATCAACAACGAAAAATATAAAAATTCAGGCGTTGAATGGATTGGTGAAATTCCCGAGCACTGGAATGTTAAGAAATTCAATCTTGTTTCTTACATGAAAGGTAGGATAGGTTGGCAGGGCTTAAAACAAAATGAATTTACCCAAAATGCGAATGACCCATTTTTAATAACAGGTATGAATTTTAAGAATGGTATAATAAATTGGGAAGAGGTTTATCATATTTCTGATGAACGATATGAGCAAGCTCCCGAAATTCAATTAAAAGATACTGATGTATTGATTACAAAAGATGGTACTATTGGCAAACTACTATATGTTGATAGTATCCCATATCCAAATAAGGCTTCCTTGAATAGTCATTTACTTGTTCTTAGGCCACTAAATAATTCATACAATCCTAGATTTCTTTATTATCAACTTCAAAGTTTACCA
This sequence comes from uncultured Bacteroidales bacterium, assembly GCA_964633305.1. Classification (GTDB taxonomy): domain Bacteria; phylum Bacteroidota; class Bacteroidia; order Bacteroidales; family UBA10428; genus CAZWGG01. The sequence goes on along the minus strand of CAZWGG010000079.1, from coordinate 8,828 downwards.
TTTAAACATCATGTAGAGTTAACAAAAACTGGAACTACTTTTTTTGGTATTAGTCAAGAAGCAATGGGACAATATCGGATAATTTTACCTAAAATAGAGGAACAAAAAATTATTGCAAATTATCTTGACAAAAAAACTTCAGAACTTGACCGTATCATAGCCAATAAACAAAAACTTATAGCCCTTTACGAAGAAGAAAAACAGGCAGTAATTGACCAAGCTGTGACCAAAGGTCTAGATACAAATGTGAAATTTAAAGATTCAGGAGTAGAATGGTTAGATGAGATTCCTGAGCATTGGGAGGTGAGACGGTTTAGCTACCTTTTCTCATTCTCAAGGGGTTTATCCATTACAAAGGAAAATCTTAAAGATGTTGGTATTCCATGTATAAATTATGGTGAAATTCATTCAAAATATGGTTTTGAGGTTAATCCAGAGAAAGATTATTTAAAATGTGTTGACGAAAAATATGTCGAAATGTCTGAAAAATCTTTGCTAAAAAGAGGGGATTTTATTTTTGCAGATACTTCGGAAGATATTTCAGGTTCAGGAAATTTCACATACTTAAATAGCGACATATCTACATTTGCTGGTTATCATACAATTGTTGCTCTTCCAAAAGAAAACTTTATAACTCGATATGTAGCCTATTTTTTTAATTCAATCGATTTTCGAAATCAGATTCGGTGTCGCGTTACTGGAACAAAAGTATATAGTATAACGCAATCAATTCTTAAATATACCAATATAGCTTTACCACCAACTGAGGAACAAACTCAAATTAGTGCCTATATAGATAAGGAATGTTGTAGATTGAATAAAATTATTGAAAAACTTAACAAACAAATAGACCTTTTACAAGAATACCGAACAACTTTAATTTCAGACTTTGTAACAGGAAAAATTAAAGTACCAAATACAATTGAAGCATGACACTTTGTACAGCATGGATAAGGCAGTCCAATAACACCGAAGAATTAGTTTTTGCCACCGACAGTACGTTAACAGGTGGCGAAAAATGGGACAATGGCATAAAACTGTTTGAATTGCCCCGTAAAGATTGTTTGTTATGCTTTGCCGGTAGTACTTTTCGTGTTTATCCTCTCATTCTTAATCTGGTTTCTTCCATAAAGTTCAATACACATTTAAGCAAGCCCGAAACCGATATTACAGAAGTTCTCAATTATATCTCAGATTTATTCACCAACCTTATTAAAACAATTGTTTCCGAAAAAGAACGGCATATTTTAAAGTCAGTTATTCAGGACATAACTTGTTCCGAATTCATTAAGGAGGCTGATAAACAAGGGGAGGAAACAGGATGAGCAATATAACAACTGAAAATACATTTGAAACTGCAATTGTTGAATCATTGGTTCAATATGGGGATTATACACAAGGCAATGCCCCTGATTATAGTCCTGAATTAGGCATGTTTAAATATGAAGTAATTGCATTTTTGCAGGATACACAACCAATTGCCTGGGAAAAAATCACTTCAGTTCATGGAGCCGATGCCGATAATAGGATTATTCAGCGTTTGTTCAAAGAATTGGATTTGCGGGGTTGTTTGGATGTTCTCCGAAATGGATTTACCGATTATGGCGTTAAATTTCGCATGGCCTTTTTTAAACCAGAAACAGGTTTAAATGAAGAGACCATTACTTTGTATAATAAAAACCAGCTAAAAATAATCCGTCAGGTTCACTACAGCAACAAAAATGAATATTCGGTTGACCTCGTTATTAGTTTAAATGGTTTACCAATTGCAACGCTTGAATTAAAAAATCATTTTACAGGACAAACAACATCAAATGCAAAAAAGCAATACGCCACTACCCGTGATAATAAAGAATTACTTTTCGCATTTAAAAAACGGGCATTGGTTCATTTCGCCGTTGACCCTGATGAAGTTTATATGACCACAAAGATTGAAGCTGAACGGACATATTGGCTTCCATTTAACAAAGGTTGCGGCAATGGCAAAGGAAACCCTCAAAATCAAGATGGTTACAAAACATCTTATCTATGGGAAAAGATATTGGTGAAGGATAGCTTAATAAATATTATTTACCGCTTCGTTCATTTACAAGTTGAAGAATTTGAACTGGACGGCCAGATACGTAAAAAAGAAAAATTAATTTTTCCTCGTTACCATCAGTTGGATTCAGTCCGAAGAATTACTGAAGATGCCAGGGCAAACGGAGCAGGTAAAAATTATCTGATACAACATTCGGCAGGTTCGGGAAAAAGTAATTCTATTGCCTGGCTGGCTTATCGTTTATCAAGTTTGCACAATCAAAATGATGAGCGTGTTTTCAATAGCGTAATTGTGATAACCGACCGTCGTGTACTCGACCAACAATTACAGAACACGATTTATCAATTTGAACACAAAACAGGAGTTGTTCAGAAGATTGACCAGGATAGTAATCAACTGGCAACGGCTATCATATCAGGTACACATATCATCATAACAACATTACAGAAATTTCCCTTTGTCATTGACAAAGTTGGAGATATTCCCGACCGTAAATATGCTGTAATAATAGATGAAGCCCATAGTTCTCAGGGTGGTGAAGCCAGTAAGAAAATGAAAGAAGTATTAGCGGCTAAGTCCTTAGAAGATGCAGAAAAAACAGATTCTGAGGATTATGACTTGGAAGACGAAATAAATGAGGAAGTTGAAAAATCATGCAAATCGAGAGGGCAACAACAAAACATTTCGTTTTTTGCTTTTACAGCAACACCAAAAACAAAAACATTAGGTGTATTTGGTCAATTAAATGCCGATGGAAAACCCGAACCTTTTCATTTATATTCAATGCGTCAGGCCATTGAAGAAGGGTTTATTCTTGATGTTTTGGAGAATTATACAACCTACGAACGTTACTTTAAACTTACAAAAGCAATAAACGAAGACCCTGAGTTAAACAAGAAAAAAGCAGCAAAGGCAATAGGACGCTTTGTTTCATTGCATCCACATGAATTGGCACAGAAAACAGAGGTTATTATTGAACATTTCCGACAGGTTGTGTGCAAAAAAATTGGCGGCAGGGCTAAAGCGATGGTTGTTACAGGTTCACGTCTTCACGCCAAACGGTTTTTTATTGAATTTAAAAACTATATTAAAGCCAATAAGTATGATGATATCAAAGTCTTGGTTGCTTTTTCTGGAAAAGTCATGGACAATGATTATCCTGATGGTGTTTCAGAACCCGAATTAACTGGTTATGGGGAAAAAGAATTGCCTAAGGTTTTTAATCAGGAAGATTACAAGATTTTGATTGTTGCAGATAAGTACCAAACAGGATTTGACCAGCCGCTTTTGCATACAATGTATGTGGATAAAGCACTTTCAGGTGTAAAAGCAGTTCAAACGCTTTCTCGGTTAAATCGAACATGTCCAGGTAAGGAAGATACTTTTGTTTTGGATTTTGTTAATGATAGGGAAACTATTCTGGCTTCATTTCAGGATTACTATCAGAAAACAACAGTTATTGAAAATCCGGACCCAAATCATTTATATGATTTAAAAGGAAAACTGGACGAGAAGCAAGTATATTGGCAATCAGAGATAGAAGCATTTGCTAATGTGTATTTCAAGCCTAGTAACAGGCTATCCATAAAAGACCAGTCAAAACTTTACGCATATATTGACCCTGCGGTTGACAGGTTTAAAGCCTTGGAAACAGAGGAAATTAAAGATGATTTCAAGAAAGGATTGCGTACATGGTGTAATCTCTATTCTTTCCTTTCTCAAATTATGCCATTTTCTGATTCTGACTTGGAAAAATTTTATGCCTATTCAAAATTACTACAAACAAAATTGCCAAAACGTGATTTATCTGAAAGCTTACAACTAACCGATGAATTGGCAATGGAGTATTACCGTTTAGAAAAAATTCAGGACGGTTCAATTGAATTGCAAAAGGAAGACGGAGAGCTTGACGGATTGACTGAAGCAGGAATAAAAAGGGCAAAAGAAGAAAAAGCCCCGCTATCCGAAATAATAAATGTTTTAAACGACAGGTTTGGAACAGATTTCACCGAAGCCGATAAATTGTTCTTCGACCAGATGGAAGCAGACCTTATAAAAGACGAGAAACTTAAAGAACAGGCACAAGCCAATAAAATAGACACATTCAAGTATGCTTTTGAAGATTTATTCCTAACCAAATTAATCGAACGCATGGACCAAAACCAGGACATATTTGAAAAGATACTGGAAAATAAAGCCTTCGGTGGAGTGGTTAAAGAACTGTTGATGAAAAGCGTTTATCTAAAATTGAATGAGAAAGGAGATTCAGATAAAATTTAAATGAAAAATATTATATCATTAACTATTATTGTTTGTAGTCAGGGCTAAATTATAATTTTTATAATTATCGTTGTAGGTAATTTCTTCTCCAAACCAATGAGGTGGAGTAAATTTTTCACTTTGTTCAATAGAATCAAATTCCACTTCCACTATTTTTAAACCGTTTAGCTTTTTTTCATATTCATCTATCTCAATAACAAAATTATCTAACAAAATTTTGCTGCGTTTTTTGTAAAGTCTTAATCCTTTCGTCATTTCCCAGAGTTTATCAAATTGGTCTTTGTAAAGTTCAATTTCTAATTCATCTCTCATCAAGTCCCCTTTGTTCTTAAAAGTCAAATAATATTTATCATTATCAATTACACGTATTCTAATCTCAATGCCGCTTTTATCATATGCTATATAACCTTGTACGATTGATTGTGTAGTTTCTATTTCTAAATCATCAGGTAAACTACTTATAAAAAATTTTCGTTCTATTTCTTTTGACATTTATAAATTGTTGATTCGTAATGTATTATTAATTATTTTTGTATTGTATCGTTAATTCATTTCAGTCATGAAAAATAATAAAAAAACTGCATTGCAATTTACAGATAAAGAAATGCAATTGAAATTAAAACCTATAAAAACTTTTGGTGATTCAATGCATGGAAGTGTACAACTTAATAAATTAGAGGTAGCAATTGTAGATACTGAAGATTTCCAAAGGTTACGTGGAATTAAGCAGTTGGGCAGTACATATCTTGTCTATCCTTCCGCTAATCATACAAGATTTGAACATTCCATAGGAACGTTATATATGGCTAATATAATTATAAATAAAATCAAAAATAATCCACATAATAATGATGAGGAAAAGGACATCCAATACGATGAAGAGCAGATAATAAGATTAATGGCGTTATTACATGATATTGGACATATGTCCTTTGGACATACGTTAGAGGATGAAGCAAATTTATTTGTTAGTCATGATTCAAAAAAATCTGTTAGATGGGAATATTTCATAGGAGATAAATCACCCATTGGAAAACTTATTATTGAAGAATGGGGAATTGACTTTTTTAAAAGATTTTATCGATTAATAATATGTAAAAACAATTTTACAGGATTTGAATCAGATGCATTCATGTATGATATTGTAAGTAATACAGTATGTGCAGACTTGCTCGATTACTTAAAACGTGATAGTTTAAACACTGGATTAAAACTTCCTTCAAATAACAGATTTTTAGACTATATATATATTCATAAATATAAAACAGGTGAACGAAGAATTGCGATAAGATTGCATAAATCAAATAGACATGATATTAGAAGTGATATTATCAGTGAATTGGAACAATTACTTACAAATAGATATTATCTAGGTGAAAGAGTGTATTTTCACAGGGTTAAGCTCATTACAGGAGCAATGATATCTGGCTCAATGTTGAGAGCTATCAAAGCAAATAGATTATATTTATGGGATATCAATAAAAGAAAAAATTCAAACGAATTAGTCTCGGAAAATATTTCCAAAGATGAATTTGGTTCATCAATATTCAATGTCCAATTATTTTCAGACTCAGAATTGCTAAATTATCTATCTACTCTTTCAAAGAAATATTTAGGAGGTGCCAGCACATTAAGTATTAAAGCAGAAAGTTATTCTGAACAATATAGGTATGCAGCATCAAGGTTAGCTGATTTATTTAAAAAAAGACGGATATATAAACAACTAGAAATTTACGAACCTCCATATTTTGAGACAGAATATAAAAATTTACTAAAAATTGATACAGATGATATAGAAAAAATTGGAAATATATATTTAGTGAATTTACATAAAAATCTTATTGAAAACCCATTGACTAGGCTTGAAATTGAAGATAGAATTTGTGAATATCTTGAACTCTGTTCAGGGGATTTTCTAATCTATTGTCCAGGATTTAAGATGTCCATGAAATTAGCAAAGGTTAGAGTTTTAGGAAAAGGTAGTAATGTACCTATAGAATTAGGGGAATTTAATGAAAATGGTATTGATGACGATTGTAAAAACATCAATTTAAAACATACTCGTTTGTGGAAGGTTAGAATATTTGTAAATCCAGAATGTTATAATTTTTTAATTGACCATACAGTTAAAGAACTTATCGATTTTTATATTAAGTGGAATTTCAAACTTGATAAAGAAGCAGAATCAATATTTTATGAGAAATTTACAGATTACAGAATTAAGAAACTTAAAGAAAAAGCTGAACTTGATTCAAGTTATTACCCCAAAAAGGAAGATATTGAGATGATTTCAAAGACACTTGTCGAAATTACATACAGCAATCGCTCTCTTAAAGATATTGATAGAATTATTAAAGAATATATTTCAAAAAACAGCCATGATTCTGAAATTCTTAACTTCTAGAGATTTCTCAGAGCTTAATGCTAAAATGTCCTTTTTGCTTGGTAACGATTCTTTGACTAAGTGGTGTGAAAATATAGGCAATTCTTATTATAAAGATGAATTTATTACAGGAAATGAAATAGATTTAGGTAAAGTTGCAAAAGATAGAAAAATAATAAAAATCATCAATTCAGCAATCCTTGTACCCTCGAAATTAGTGCCATCAAAAAAAGGGTTTACTTTGCAAATAAAGGCTAAATTAAATTCCTCCTTGAATAGTAAGCATAAGAAGAAATTAATTATCGCACACGAAATTGCACATACATTTTTCTTTGACATTTCAGGAGAATTCCCAGTAGACAATACTCCTTTCAATCAAGGTTATTATCGTTTTGAAAGGCTTTGTGATTATATTGGAAGATGCATTATTGTACCAGAAAAATATCTTTTAGATTTTTTAGATAATAAATCTTTTACAAATCCAAAAAACCAAGATTTTAATATAAAAATAATTTCTGAACTTAAAAAAAAATTAAATATTAGCAGAGAAATAATTCTTCAAAGATTAATTCATGATTTAGAATTATGGAATATTGCATATTTTGAATTTATTAAAGTACAAGAAGAAACAGAATATAAAAAAAGTAATCCCAATACATACAGATGGATTTTATTCAAAGTAATTATTCCAAAGAGTTATTACAAAATGGAAGCATTTATTCCTCCCGAAGATGCGAAGAAAAAAGTATCTAATCCTAAGAAGTATCCAAGTGCAAAGGATAACCTTAAAATATTCTTAAATAATTGTACTTCCGATAATAAAAGTTTTACCTTAAATAAAATTAAGGATATACAAGCAGACCCTCTTGATAATTTTCTGGGGTACCATTTTGATAAAGACGCACTGGTAAATATCTCCTATGAAAGAGAGATAACCCGCAAAAAAAATATCAAGATAAATTTATGTATCAACTTAAACAATTAACCATGGAGCCTAGGAATATACTAGAATTCGCAGTAAAAAAAGGGCCCGCAAGAATTATAATAAATAATTTTCTTTGCGCGTTTGCAATTGCACTATTAGTTATTTATTTAAAGGAAATTTCAAAACAAAACACTTTCGATATAATTATATTGCAGTTGACAGCAGCTATTCCTTTTTTATTTACCTCGTCATTATCATACACTAAAATTTCATATCGTCATCCTAATGAATATCATGTATGGAATAACACTGCTTGGCTTACACACACAATTGGATATTTTTTAATAATTAATGCATTATTTCTTATTCTTGTATTTAACAAAAAATACACCATAGCATTCGTTTTTTTGGGGATTACAATTGGATTAACCCTTTTATATTCTATAATTGATATTGTACTGGACAAAAAAAGATTATCTGAAAAACTAGGTAAGGAATTTTTTTATATTTCATGTGTGGTTTTTGGCTCTTTATTACCTTACAATGACAAGAAGTTGTTTTACCTTATCCTCGGCATTATTTCATTAGTTGTTAGTTTAATATTTTTCTTTTCTACAAAGAAAGATAAAATATAATGTGGTTAAATAGTATTTATTAATTCCTAGTCGGGTAACGCAGGCGGGTTTCCCCGCCCTTGTCCCCTAAGAACCGTACTTGCGGCTTTCACCGCATACGGCTCAAGCTCTCATAATGTAAATTCAATACACGGCATTACGAATTAAATTGCTATTTTTGAGGCACGTAACTTTTTGACCTGAGACGCTTTTTAAAGTATTCCTGCCACTCAGGGTCATAAGGGTTGGCATCGCCTCTAATCAGTCTGTGACGGACTATTTTAGTACGTGTTGGCCTGAACAGACTAACTTGTTTACCCATCTCGTTCGTACCATTAAACAACCAGTTATCATTCCATATAGTCTTAAAGTATTTGTCCTTAATCCATCTATGGGATTTGCTCTGGTGCCTGCGTACTGCCCAATTCCATAGAAGTGTCCACATGTAGTTGTTCAATTTGGAAAAAGTATTTTTTGAAGCAACATGCCTGTGATAATTACACCAACCACGGATAATGGGGTTGAGTTGGTAAATAGTCTTTGCAAGAAAACGCCAAATACTGCGTTATTCTTGCCTTGAAAATA
>CAZWGG010000078.1:0-12793 GCA_964633305.1 uncultured Bacteroidales bacterium | reverse complement strand
ACTGAATATACGGAAAAAGCAAAGCTTCCTAACTATGGTAAAACATATTTATATGACGGAGGGACAGGGAAAAGATTTGATCAACCTGCAACAGTGGGCATCATTTATATGCTTAAGCTTGGTCATATGGTTGATGATAAGATGCACGCCCGATCTATTGGCCCTTATTCATTAATTACACAACAACCACTTGGAGGTAAAGCTCAATTTGGTGGTCAAAGATTTGGAGAAATGGAAGTTTGGGCGTTAGAAGCTTTTGGTGCTGCACACATCTTGCAGGAAATATTAACTGTAAAATCAGATGATGTAATAGGACGGGCAAAAGCTTATGAATCTATTGTAAAAGGTGAACCTATGCCCCAGGCAGGTATACCTGAATCACTCAATGTTCTTTTACATGAGCTCAGAGGATTAGGATTAAGCATTAATCTAATATAATAAAAATTTTATTCTGTTTATCGGAATTATGAATTGTTTATTTAATCATTTTAAGACATCATACTACTATGTCATTCAGAAGAGATAACAAAGTAAAATCAAACTTTACAAAAATATCTATAGGTTTGGCTTCACCTGAAGAAGTTCTTGAACGCTCAAGTGGAGAGGTTTTAAAGCCTGAAACAATAAATTATCGTACGTATAAACCCGAAAGAGATGGTTTATTTTGTGAACGTATTTTTGGCCCGGTAAAAGATTATGAATGCCATTGTGGTAAATATAAAAGAATAAGATACAAAGGCATTGTTTGTGACAGATGTGGGGTTGAAGTTACAGAGAAAAAAGTGCGGCGCGAACGTATGGGACACATTTCATTAGTTGTCCCTGTTGCCCATATCTGGTACTTCAAGTCAATGCCTAATAAAATTGGGTATCTTCTTGGATTGCCTTCGAAAAAACTCGATTCAATTATATATTATGAAAGATATGTTGTTATCAATCCGGGAATCAAAAAATCTGAGGAAGTCAATTATTTAGATTTTCTCACAGAAGAAGAATACTTAGAAATATTAGAATCATTACCCAAGGAAAACCAACTGCTTGACGACAGTCATCCTGACAAATTCATAGCTGATATGGGAGCTGAAGCTTTATATAAACTGCTTGAAAGACTTGATTTGGATGATTTGTCGTATGAATTGCGACATAAAGCCAATACAGAAACCTCACAACAACGTAAAAATGAGGCTCTTAAAAGATTGCAAGTTGTTGAAGCATTTAGGGCATCAAAAGGGGTTAATAAACCCGAATGGATGATCGTAAAAGTAGTTCCTGTAATTCCCCCCGAACTCAGACCCCTTGTTCCACTTGATGGTGGCCGTTTTGCTACCTCTGATTTAAACGATCTTTACAGAAGGGTAATAATTCGAAACAACAGGTTAAAAAGATTAATCGAGATAAAAGCCCCTGAAGTTATCTTGAGAAATGAAAAAAGGATGCTTCAGGAAGCTGTTGATTCATTATTTGATAATTCAAGAAAAGCGAATGCGGTTAAGACTGATGCTAACAGACCATTAAAATCTCTTAGTGATAGTCTTAAAGGAAAACAGGGCCGATTCCGGCAAAACCTTTTAGGAAAACGAGTTGATTACTCAGCCCGTTCTGTTATAGTTGTTGGCCCTGAATTACAACTTCATGAGTGTGGAATACCTAAAGATATGGCTGCTGAACTTTACAAACCATTCTTAATAAGAAAACTTATTGAAAGGGGTATAGTAAAAACTGTTAAGTCTGCCAAAAAAATTGTTGACAGAAAAGATCCTGTTGTTTGGGATATTTTAGAAAATGTTTTAAAAGGACACCCGGTTTTGCTTAACCGTGCCCCAACATTGCACAGACTTGGTATTCAGGCATTTCAACCAAAACTTATCGAAGGAAAAGCTATACAGCTGCATCCGTTGGTATGTACAGCATTTAATGCCGACTTCGATGGTGATCAAATGGCCGTTCATTTACCTCTTAGCAATGCAGCTATCCTTGAAGCACAAATTCTTATGTTGGCCTCTCATAATATTCTTAACCCGGCCAATGGAGCTCCTATAAGTGTTCCTTCACAAGACATGGTACTTGGTCTATATTATATGACTAAATCAAGAAAAGGAACACCGGAAAATCCTGTTAAAGGAGAAGGACTGTTTTTCTACTCTCCAGAAGAAGTTAATATCGCATATAATGAAGGAAGAGTTGACCTGCATGCAATTATTAAAGCAAAGGTGAATACTTATGAAGATGGCCAGCTGGTTAATAAAATAACAGAAACAACCGTTGGAAGAGTACTCTTTAATGAAGTTGTGCCAAAAAAAGTTGGCTTCATTAATGAACTTCTCACTAGAAGATCGTTAAGAGATATCATTGGTGATGTACTAAAAAGTACAGGAACAGATAGTTGTTCCAACTTTCTTGATTCTATAAAAAATATGGGTTACGAAATGGCATTTAAAGGAGGCTTGTCTTTTAACCTCGACGATGTTATCGTACCTGGTGTGAAAGAAAGTCTTGTATCTGAAGGTTATGAACAAGTTGATGAAGTATTGAATAATTATAATTTAGGGTTTATAACAAATAATGAAAGATATAACCAAATCATTGATATTTGGACTCATACAAATGCGAAACTAACTCAGAATCTATTAAATAAATTATCTTCCGATAAACAAGGATTTAACCCGGTTTATATGATGCTTGATTCTGGAGCTAGAGGGTCAAAAGAACAAATCAGACAATTATCAGGAATGAGAGGACTAATGGCTAAACCCCAGAAATCAGGGGCTACAGGTTCTGAAATTATTGAAAACCCAATTCTGTCAAATTTTAAAGAAGGGCTTTCTGTACTTGAGTATTTTATATCGACACATGGTGCACGTAAGGGGCTTGCTGATACAGCATTAAAAACTGCTGACGCAGGTTACCTGACCCGTCGTTTAGTTGATGTGGCACAGGATGTTATAATTTCAGAGGTAGACTGCGGTACCCTTAGAGGATTAATTGCAACAGCAATAAAAAATAACGAAGAAACTGTAGAATCTTTATCTGAGCGTATCCTGGGACGTACAGCAGTTCATGATGTATATAATCCATTGACCGGTAAACTAATTGTTTCTTCCGGTGATGAAATCAATGAAAAAATTGCTAATGCTATTGAAGATTCCCCGGTGGAACAAGTTGAAATAAGATCAGTTCTTACTTGTGAATCTAAAAAAGGTGTTTGCGCAAAATGTTATGGAAGGAATCTCGCCACAGGTAGAATGGTCCAAAATGGAGAAGCAGCTGGAGTAATTGCTGCTCAATCTATTGGAGAACCTGGCACACAGCTTACCCTTCGAACTTTCCATGTGGGCGGAACAGCTTCAAATATAACATCAGAATCAAATATAATAGCAAGATATGATGGAATTGCAGATATTGATGAACTAAGAACCGTTGAAACAACCGATGAACAGGGCAAAAAAGTGTATATTGTTGTTGGGAGGTTAACAGAATTACGTATAATTGATAAAAATACAAATATTGCTCTAACAACCAATAACATACCTTATGGAGCAAAGCTATATATTAAAAATGGATCCCAGGTAAAAAAAGGAGATTTAATTTGTGAATGGGATCCATATAATGCTGTTATTATCTCTGAAACAGCCGGAAAAATTGTTTTTGAAAATGTCATAGAGGGAATTACTTTTAGAGAAGAATCTGACGAAGTAACAGGTTATAGAGAAAAGGTAATTATTGAAACAAGAGATAAGTCAAAAAATCCTACCGTCAAAATTCTAAACAAAGAAGGTGAAGTTATTAAAACTTATAACCTCCCTGTTAGTGCTCATATCTCTATAAATGAAGGTGATATGGTTAATGCTGGTGATATTTTAGTGAAAATACCACGTGCTATTGGAAAATCAGGGGATATCACAGGTGGACTTCCCCGTGTAACTGAACTCTTTGAGGCTCGTAATCCCTCAAATCCGGCAGTTGTTTCTGAAATTGATGGAGAGGTTGCTTTTGGAAAAATTAAAAGAGGCAACAGGGAAATTATCATTACCTCAAAAACCGGGCAAGTAAAAAAATATCTTGTTCCTTTATCAAAACAAATCCTTATTCAGGAAAACGATTATGTTAAAGCAGGTACTCCTTTATCCGATGGAGCAACCACACCATCAGATATCCTTGCTATTAAAGGACCAACAAAAGTCCAGGAATATATTGTAAATGAAGTTCAGGAAGTTTACAGGCTGCAGGGTGTGAAGATCAATGATAAACACTTTGAAGTAATTGTACGTCAAATGATGCGCAAAGTTGAAATAATTGACCCGGGTGACACTAAATTCCTTGAAAAACAGATAGTTGATAAATGGGAATTTATGGACGAAAATGATTGGATCTATGGTAAAAAAGTCATCGTTGACGCTGCCGATTCAACTTCCTTTAAACCTGGCCAAATAATTACAGCACGTAAACTTCGGGACGAAAATTCAATGTTGAAACGAAGAGACTTAAAACCTATTCAGTCGAGAGATGCTATTCCTGCTACTTCACAACAAATACTTCAAGGAATTACTAGGGCTGCCTTACAAACTCAAAGTTTTATTTCCGCAGCTAGCTTTCAGGAAACCACCAAAGTACTAACCGAAGCCGCGGTTTCCGGGAAAGTGGACGAATTACGGGGATTGAAAGGAAACGTCATCATGGGACATTTGATTCCGGCAGGAACCGGAAATAGAAGATATAACAGCCTAGTTATCGGCTCAAGAGAAGAATACGAAGCCTTGATGGAAGAAAAACAGGATGCTAACGCTTTAAGTCAATAAAAACAAAACATTTTATATGATGGATGAAAAAAAGAATGTAAATCAAATAAATATTGAATTAAAAGAAGATATCGCACAAGGAACTTATTCCAATCTGGCTGTTATAACTCATTCTTCATCAGAGTTTATTATTGACTTCGTAAGAATAATGCCCGGAATTCCAAAAGCAGAAGTTAAATCCAGGATTATTCTCACTCCAGAACATGCCAAACGTTTATTACTGGCATTACAGGATAACATTTCCAAATTTGAATCGGCAAATGGACCAATAAAAAATATTGAAGGTTCCGGAGGGCCCGTCATGCCAATAAATTTTGGAGGCCCAACGGCCCAAGCATAATTCAAAACCCCATATAAAATGGGGTTTTTTTATAATCTTTATAAAATATATATTTGTCTTGTTGATTAGGCTTTTTGTTATATATTTGTCCCTTTCTTTTTTAAAAAAGAAAGTGTAAAACCTTATTAATTAACTAAATCAACTTCGGATACATGAAAATACTTATTTGTTTAAGTAATGTCCCTGACACTACTACAAAAGTAAAATTTGTTAATAACACTACATTGGACAAAAGCAATGTGCAATGGATAATAAATCCATGGGACGAATTGGCATTAACACGTGCACTTGAATTAAAAGATGATCCCAATACATCAATCGAAAAAGTAACTGTTATTACTGTTGGTGAAAAAGACTCAGAACCAACAATTCGAAAAGCACTTGCTATTGGTGCTGATGATGCTATACGAATAGATTCAGCTCCTTTAGATTCTTATTTTGTAGCAACACAATTAGCTCATTCAATAAAAGCCGACTCCTATGATATTATTATATGTGGAATTGAATCTAGTGACTACAATGGTTCAAATGTAGGGGGAATGTTAGCCGAATTATTGGAAATTCCATCGATTTCTGCGGTGTCCGCATTGCACATTAATGGAAACGAAGTAACGATTAACAGGGAAATTGATGGCGGTAGGGAAGTCATATCTATAGCAACACCTTTTGTTGCTATAGTTCAAAAAGGAATTGCAAAAGAACCGAGAATTGCATCAATGCGTGGTATTATGATGGCTAAAAAGAAACCTTTGAATGTCCTTCAGCCTAATGAAGCCGAAAGCCTAACAGAATACATAAGTTATGAAATACCTCAACCCAAAGCTCCATGTAAAATGATTGATCCTGAGAATGTAAAAGAATTAGTAGATCTTTTGCGAAATGAAGCTAAGGTAATATAAAAATAACTATCAGTACTCAAAACAAAAATATTAACAATCAAAAAAGAAAAAACATGTCAGTATTAGTATATACCGAAAACTGGGATGGGAAATTTAAAAAGTTATCTTTTGAATTGGTATCATATGCCAGTAAATTAGCCGAAATGCTTGGTACATCCTGTTCTGCACTCTCAATCGGAAATGTTGATGAAACGGAACTGAAAAAACTTGGGAAATATGGTACTAATAAAGTAATTGATGTATCGGATAATAAACTTAACCAGTTAGATAACCAGGTTTACTCCTCTATCGTCACCCAAACAGCTGAGAAAGAAAATGCGGATGTGGTGATATTCTCCAATAATAATACAGGAAAAGCTTTAGCCCCCAGGGTTTCTGCAAAGCTTAAAGCAGGACTTGTTTCAGGTGTTATAAAGCTTCCTGTAAATCTTGATCCTTTTACAATCACCAAAAAGGTTTTTTCAGGAAAAGCATTTGCAAACATAAACATCAAATCAGCTAAAAAAGTATTAACTCTTTCACAAAATTCATTCGAATTGACTGAAAGTGATAACAATGCAACAGTTGAAGCTTATTCCCCGGAATTAAATGCCAATTTATTTAAAACAAACATAAAAGATGTTGAAAAACAAACAGGTAAAGTATTACTTACCGATGCCGAAATAGTTGTATCCGGGGGCAGGGGCATGAAATCACCAGATAATTGGCAACCTATTGAAGAACTAGCTGATTTACTCGATGCTGCAACAGCTTGTTCAAGACCTGTTTCCGATGAAGGCTGGAGGCCTCATGAAGAACATACCGGACAAACAGGAAAAATAATTGCCCCAAATTTATATATTGCTGTTGGAATTTCAGGGGCCATTCAGCATTTGGCCGGAATAAGTTCATCAAAATATATAGTGGCAATTAATACCGATAAAGAGGCTCCTATTTTTGAAGCAGCTGATTACGGGATAATAGGTGATGCTCTTAAAGTACTACCTGAATTAATAAATACTATTAAAGCATCAAAATCCTAATAAAATAACGATGAGACATATACTGAGACTAAATACTTTTGTAAAGTAAAAGCTATTTAAGTTGAATACCGATAAACTTATGGTTTAAATTTTCACAACTGTCCTCGCCGTCGCGAAGCTATGGCGGAACACGGTCCAACCATAGGCTGGTGAGTTCAGCAAAGATAAATTTAAGTAGTATCAGTAACATATATAATAATTAATTTCTAGAGACTTATTAACAATATCGATTATGATAAAACAAATAATTTTTGGTATTTCTCTAATAATAACACTTGGTATTTTTACTTATACCTTATCACGCCTTATTTCTTTTTTTCGGTTAACCAAACCATTTCCTGTTAGAAACATTAAAAAACGAATTGCTGTCACATTATCGGTGGCTTTCGGTCAAACAAAAATTTTCAGGTTTCCACTAATAGGCTTCTTACATGCATTAGTTTTCTGGGGTTTTTGTGTTATTCTTATTGGCAGTTTGGAGATGGTAATTGATGGCTTATTTGGTTTAGAGCGGTCACTGAAATTTCTGGGTATGTTTTATGACATAATAATTGCAACAGGCGATGTATTTGCCTTTATTATTTTACTTGCAATTATCGTTTTTCTTATACGAAGGATCTTCCTTCATATTAAAAGATTTAATGGTATTGAAATGAAGCATAAAACCCATACAGATGCTAATTTTGCTCTTACTCTCATTTTATTACTAATGATTTCGTTGCTGGGAATGAATACAGCATATGTTACAAAACATGCTCCTGATATTGCAGGTTTTTACCCTGTCAGCAATCTCTTTGCAAGTCTATTGAATTCCCTGCCTGCACATTCAATTCATATTCTTCATGAATCCTGTTGGTGGTCGCATATTTTACTTATTTTCATCTTTGCCAATTACCTTCCATATTCAAAGCATTTCCATGTATTCATGTCGGTTCCGAATGTGTTCTTAAGCAGGTTAGAACCTTTAGGAAAACTTACTAATATGGATAATATTACTAATGAAGTAAAATCGATGCTAAATCCTGAAACTAGTGCAGATGAAGATACCAATACTGATGAAGACAAGATTGAAAGGTTTGGTGTCTTGGATATTGAAGATATTACCTGGAAAAACTACATGGATTCATTGGCATGTACTCAATGTGGAAGATGTACTTCGGTTTGTCCTGCTAATATCACAGGGAAAAAATTATCGCCAAGAAAAATTATTATGGATGTGAGGGCAAGAATGAATGAAAAAGGTCCTGGTTTGGTAAAAAATCGTGATAGCTTTAACGATAATAAATCTTTGATCCGGGATTACATCACTGAAGAAGAGCTATGGGCCTGTACAACCTGCAATGCATGCGCACAGGAATGCCCCATTAACATTAACCATCCAACTCTCATTGTTGATATGAGAAGATACCTGGTAATGGAAGAGGGAGCCGCACCAAGTGAATTAAATAGCATATTCACAAATATTGAAAATAACGGGGCACCCTGGCAATTTTCTCCTGAAGACAGATTAAAATGGACTGAATAATAAAAATATTCAAAACCTTATGATGACTAAAGAAAAAATAGAAGTGCCGGTAATGGCTGATTTGAAGGCAAAAAATATTACACCTGAATATCTATTTTGGGTTGGATGTGCAGGTGCCTTTGATGATAGGTATAAAAAAGTTGCAAAAGCATTTACAAAAATTTTGAATTACTTGAAAGTAAGTTATGCTGTGCTTGGAACTGAAGAATCCTGTACTGGAGATCCTGCCAGAAGGGCAGGCAATGAAATGCTCTTTCAAATGCAGGCATTAAGCAATATTGAAATATTAAACGGCTATGAAGTCAAAAAAATACTTACTATATGTCCTCACTGTTATAATATTTTCAAAAACGAATACCCTGACCTTGGAGGTAATTTTGAGGTAACTAATTATACTCAATTCCTCACCGAACAAATAAAATGCGGAAAATTAAACATTGAAAACGATATTTTCGTTAAAAATAAAATCACTTACCATGATCCGTGCTATCTGGGCAGGGCAAATAATATTTATGATTCGCCAAGAGAGATTCTTAAAAACATTCCGTCAACCAAGGTTGAAATGAAAAGAAACAAAAGCTTTGCCTTATGTTGCGGTGCCGGTGGGGGACAAATGTTTAAAGAAGCCGAAAAAGGCAAGAAAGAAGTATTTATTGAAAGGATTGAAGACGCTATTGAAACAGGTGCTGACATCGTTGCCACTGCATGTCCTTTTTGCATGACCATGATGACGGATGGAATAAAATATAAGAACAAAGAAAATGAAATGAAAAATTATGACCTTGCCGAACTCATAGCTCAGTCATTAAATCTTTAAAATTTGTATGTTTCTTTCGCTGTCATACCGCGTATAGCAAGTGTTAAACTGTGTTAATCGCGCGCCCAATGTCATTAAGTTAAGGATTTAGGAACAAGCATTAAGCTTTGGTTTATATCCTTGTGGGCATTGTTTGGCTAGAAAGGAGGAACTGGTAAAAACAAGTAGTAGTTTTAATAAAACCACTGCTACTATCACTGCCAGTTGTTTCAAAAAACATGGTTCTTATTTGTTCAATGGAATACTAATAACCCCCTGCCCTGCATAGCCAAACTTTCATGTTCATTACCAATGACATCTTTTGCTAATGCAATGTTTAACAGAAGATTGAATGTAGAATTGCAAACCCGAAAGAGTTACAGCTTTCTTTGTTGTTCCCACTTTCCCCAGCGTCATTCCCACGTAAGTGGGAATCTCCATCACTCCTGTTTTTCATCCCTCTATTTCATCAGATAAATCTTTTAATGCGTAGCTTGTTTTAACAATTCTATTCACACCCACCTGAACAACAATGGCGTGATATTTGAGGTTATGTTTTTGTTTACAATATTCTTCAACTTAAAACCTGTTATATGAAAATAGTAAAATTACCCCAGCCCGACCCGTCTATTCGCCTTTTGATATCAAGCAATTGTACCTCGAACCTGGTACCGCTGCATGAGATCATCTATTGCAGGGCGAGTCGTAACTACACGATTATTTACCTGGAAAATAGTAGCAAATACATCTCGTGTATGCACCTGGGCCAGGTACGAAAAATGCTTGAGTCGCATGTGTCCATATCCATAAATCATACCTGGTAAACTGTATGCATATCCTGTATTATACCGTGATACGGGGCCGCGCGGTTGATGATTTAAAGTGGTAAATGCCACGGTAAGCATTTATGATTCCAATGGAACAGTGATAGAAGAAGGCGAAGCCATACAACATGAAAACGGTCTCGATTGGCTATATACAATAACAGTTCAAAACGAGAACATCACGGGAAATAAAATAGTAATAAAAGTAACCGACATGCCCGGGAACATCACCTCGCAAGAACAGGTTATATAAAAACCTTGCATTCTTTTTACATTAGCTACTTCAATAAAGCCGGGTAAAAATATCCGGCTTAAAAGCCCTGTCAGGGTTTGAAACCCTGACAGGGCTTTTAAGGCAAGCAGGCGGGTATTCATCAAAATCCGGTGGAAGAAATGATAGGTATTAATAGTGAAAATTATTGGTATAGTTCAGCCACATATTACTGTGGAATGAAAGGATTAAAAATAGTAACATCAGAATTAAAACACCTGAAAAATTTTAAGAAGTAAAATAACCGAATATATAAAATTTGTATATATATTCGTTTTTATCCGCCGAAACTCAATAAATTGAGTGAAGGAGGATAAATCAATGAGTTACGAACAAAAAATAATTGTGCTATAATAATCATAACGACAATTGATGATATGAGAATGTTTATGGCCAATTTTAACTCACGACACAACATTGAAAGAATAATTTCCAAAAAATATTAACCAACTACGGTCTGACAAGTTTGTCGGGTTAACGCCTACCTAAATTTTATCCGAGTACCGTTTTGGCAGCAATGTTAAGTACCCCTGAAACGTATTTTCAAAAAATTATGAAACTATAATAAAAAAAATAATGTTGATTATTTTCTACAATATGATTATTTTTGCTGATAATATTCAACATCACATAGATGAGTACAAAAAAACAAATATTGTTTCCGAAGCATAAAAAGATAATGGAACAAGTAGGTGAAAATATTAAACTGGCAAGAAAGCGTAGGAAACTTACCACAATACAAGTAAGTGAAAGAGCAGGAATTGATAGAAGTACATTATACCAAATCGAAAAAGGAAATGGGAGCGTTTCAATGGCTGCTTATTTCAATACTTTGAGAGTATTAGGATTACAAGATGATTTTTTGAAACTTGCAGCAGATGATATTTTCGGCAGAAAACTTCAAGACCTGAGTTTGACAAATAAAAAATAAATATGTCAACTACAAAAACAGATATTTTGGTATACGCACATTGGTTGGAAATAAAAGAACCAAAATTGATTGGTATACTAAGTGCGCAACAGGCAAAAGGTAAAAAGGCATTCGGTTTTGAGTACTCAGAAGATTGGATTAAATCAACAGAACAAATATTATTAGATCCTGATATTGGTTGGTATAAAGGACAGCAATATCCAAACGGAAAAGAAAACTTTGGAATTTTTTTTGATTCAATGCCAGATACATGGGGTAGAACCTTAATGAAAAGGCGTGCGGCACAAAGAGCCAGAGATGAAGGTAAAACTGTACCAAATTTATATGACATTGATTTTTTATTAGGAGTATATGATGAGTGCCGAATGGGAGCTTTAAGATTTAAGCTGGAATCAAACGGACCATTTTTGGATAATAGTCAAAATACACCAACTCCACCATTGAGCAGTATTAGAGAATTGCAGCAAGCTGCTCGGATATTGGAATCTGATGAAGATAGTGAAGATGTAAAAAAATGGCTTTCAATATTAATAGCACCAGGTTCTTCATTAGGTGGAGCAAGACCAAAAGCCAATGTAATAGATGAACATAGTGATTTATGGATTGCAAAGTTTCCATCAAAAGGAGACACTATTGATAAAGCAGCTTGGGAATTTTTGGCATATAAATTAGCTTTAATAGTAGGAATAGAAATGTCAGAATCAAGAATTGAAAAAATTTCTGGTAAATACCATACTTTTTTTACCAAACGATTTGACAGACTGAAAAAAGAAAGAGTTCACTTTGCCAGTGCCATGACAATGACAGAAAATAATGAAGAAACAATAAAAGAGAAATCAGTAAGTTATTTAGATATTGCTGAATTTATACAATATACCGGTGCTCAAAACAAAAAAGATTTGAATCAATTATGGAAAAGAATAATCTTTAATATTGCAATTTCTAATACAGATGATCACCTAAGAAATCATGGTTTTATCTTGACTCCAAAGGGTTGGATTCTCTCACCTGCATTTGATATTAACCCTTCAATTGATAAGACAGGCTTGGCACTAAATATTGATACAGATGATAATGCCTTAGATTTTGAGCTTGCTAAAAGTGTTGGTGAATTTTTCCAACTTACAAATTCGGAAATAGAAACAATAACTGTTGACATAAAAAAAGCTGTAAGTGACTGGAAGGTAATAGCACAAGATATTGGTATACCAAAATCAGAACAAGAGATAATGGCTTCGGCTTTTAAATATTAATTTCAATGGACTCAATTATAACTAAAAAAAGATTACTCAAAAATAAACACAGCTGCCAACATTATAGGATTAAAGGCTCAGTTGAGCCAAAAAAAAAGGTAGGAGGATAAGAAACCTGCTAACTCAGTTATGTACA
>CAZWGG010000077.1:0-12883 GCA_964633305.1 uncultured Bacteroidales bacterium | reverse complement strand
TTAAGATGTGTTGATTGTAAATATGTATTATATATCCTAATGGTATCAGTCTTAATTTTGATATCGGAAAAAATACTTGCATTGGGTGAATTATCAAATTCAATTACTCCTTGGTTAACAATTGGAAATGAACTAAAAGTTGCTATGCCAATATTTCGGCTGTTAGGTATAGTATGTGAATAATAAGTGTGAATATAAGGGGTAAAACATACTTTTTCTCGAATTGAATCTATTGTAAGTACGGTATTATCAATTGTTAAAAACTCCTGAATGCATATAAAATCTGCTCGCTCATTAGTGAGAAAGCTAAATATATTTTTATATACAGCCGAATCGCTCAGCCAATTGTAATAATTAAACAGCCTTACATTGTATGATAAAAGTTTAAATACGGAAACATTCTTTGGTACATTAACCCCGGATGAATTTAACTGGATGAATTTTTTAAGTTGATTCCAGCTTAATAGGATCATAAAAAAAGAAATAAGAAAGTATTTTTTTTTTTTAATTATCCAATAAATTAAAAAAGCAATATTAGTGCTAAGAATATATGGAAATGCCAAACCCATAAATGCAAAAGGCCAACTTTTTGAAGGATTAATGTGCGAGGAAATCACGGATAGCACCAACAAAAATGACACTATCAAGTTTATGAACAGGATAATTTTATGTGATAATTTTTTCATTCCACCTGAATATTTATGAATTTCAGTGAAAAATAATTATTGGTTTTTACCCCCCATTTTAAACAATGTTTCTTTTTCTTTTTTCGTTAGGCTATCATAGCCCGACTTTGCAATTTTATCAAGTATCCGGTCAATTTCTTCCTGTTTAACCGATTTTTGGCGATTGTATTCCATATCGGTCATATCTTTTACCGGCTTTTTGTACCTTACTTTCATTCCCCTTTTACGTGGGGTAAAAAAAGTTACTAATGCATCCATAAACCTGGTAAATCCGCCAAACATATCTTTACCTCTTTTATATTGATTAAAATATAATACGCCTAATAAAGCCCCGCCAATATGCGCAATTTTCCCGCCTGTATTGCCGGCAAATTCAAAAAGAGAAGTTGTTAAAAACCCAACTAATGCTATATATTTAATGCTTATCGGGCCTAAAAAAATTAAGTTAAGCTTATAATTTGGTGCATAACTGGCAACTCCAACAACAATAGCCATTACAGAAGCAGAAGCACCGAACAATATACTTTCCTTTTCCGTCTTTAACCCTGGAAAAACATTATAAGAAACAAAATAGAAAATAGCCCCGGTTAAACCACCGATCAGGTACAAATTAATTAATTTTTTCTGGTCGAAAAAATGAAGAAAAATTCGTCCAAACCAATATAACCATAATAAATTTGAAAGAATATGCATAAAGTTTTGGTGCAAAAACATGTATGTTAGTAATGTCCATGGCCTGGTAAGCAGGTTCATTGGAATAGAAGGCACAGATAAATAATAAACCGCAATAGGGGAAAGTTCTAGTTTGAACAAAACGTCAATAACCAGTAAAATTTGTATACCTAAAAAAACTCCAATATTTATGTATATTAACTTTGTTAAGGCTGAACCCCTTTTAAACGATTCCTTTATTTCATCCCATATAGACATATCCAAACATAAAATTTTGAATTACAAATTTAATAAATCCTAAATTGATTTTTTTTCCAATATCTAGCAATAATAAACCCTACAATCGCTCCTCCAAGATGGGCAAAATGAGCTATATGATCTCCTTTAAAATTTGCCACGCCAGAAAATAGTTCTATAATCGCATAAAACGGCACAATATATTTTGCTTTAATAGGGACAGGGAAAAAAATGAACATCAATTCAACATTTGGAAACAATGTGGCAAAAGCTGCTAACAACCCAAAAATAGCTCCTGAAGCCCCAAGTAAAGGCACATCAAATATTGTTGTATGAATACCTGTAATAATATTTCTTATTGATTCAACTGCTTGTTTAATATACACCGAGTTGGAAGGATTACTTTGCCAAGATTCAATAAAATCGTAAACATTTATAGTGAAATATTTTTCATGCTTTTGAACAAATGTAGTAAATTGTTCTACTGAGGGGTTACTAAAGAATGAGTTTCCTGCTTGAATAATAGGATTGTATTGTACCCAAATGATAAGATCGTGTAATAGAATAGCCCCAAAACCAGAAGCAAAATAAAGAATAAACATTTTTTTGCTTCCCCATGTGCCCTCAATTACTCTACCAAATATAAATAACCCAAACATGTTGAAAAAAATATGTCCAATCCCTCCATGCATAAACATATGTGTAATGAGCTGATAAGGCCTGAATTTTTCCGACTGAAAATAATATACAGACAAATGCTCTACCAGGTTCAACCTTGGAATAGGTATCAAATAAGTAAATGCAAAAAGTACAACATTTATTATCAAAATATTTTTTACTACCGGAGGTAAATTTAACTTAAACATAATAAGGCTTTACAAAATTTAACAGCGCAAATATAGGATTGTTTTCCAAAAATGTTGGGTTTTAATCCTGTAAATTCATCCCATTTAAACAACTCAGCATGAGAAAAAATATAATGTGAATTGTCTGATTTATTTGAATCTAATATTTTATCTTAAAAGTTAGTAGATATACTAAAAGAATAACTTAATTAAGTTTCTTATCTATTTCATCCATGCCCATAATAAAAAGAATCTTTTTCCCTGACGGGGAATAGTTTGGGTTTTCACAGGCAAAAAGCTTGTCGATTAATTCCTGCATCTCCCTGTTAGTAAGACGCACACCATAATTAATGCCAGAGACTTTGGCCAACGAACGGGCAATCCTTTCCTTTGCATTTTTTTTCACGTCATCTTTAGTACTTCTGTAATTCTCTAAAATAGATTCGATAAGCCCCTTCGGTTCGGGGTTCTTTATATCCGAAGGGCATCCGTTTACAACTATTGCATTATTTCCAAAATTACTGATATCAAATCCAATAGAACAAATATCTTCAAAAATTTCGTTGAGAAGTGAATAGTCTCTCGGGTCAAGCTCTATCGTCTCGGGGAATAATGTTTGTTGCGCGATTGAATTATTATGTGCCATAGAGTGAATTAATCTTTCATAGAGTATCCGCTCATGCGCGCGCTTCTGGTCAACTATCATTATTCCTGACTTTACCTGGGTAAGTATATACCTGTTTTTTAATTGTAAGAAGGTATTGTTTGGTAAAGAGTCATCCGTTGCTATTATTTTTTGTTCATGTTGTTCTATTACTATAAATGAATCGGGGTGATCTCTTTGTGAGGTAAAGCCTTCATATAACTTTTCCCAATTTTCTGTCTTTTGTTTTTTTGAATGATAGGATTTTCCCAAATCCTGTTTTTCTAATTTTTTTTCATTTTCAAAAGGATTGAAATCTGTATTCACTTCTATTTCCGGTATTCGTACCTCGGTATCTTTTCTAAGTATCGGAATTTCAATACTCCCCTCGGTATCAAAATCAATAGAAGGGGCAATGTTCGATTTCCCAATTGCTTCACGAACCGAAGCCATTAATATTTGGAATATGGCTTGTTCGTCTTCAAATTTTATTTCGGTTTTTGTCGGATGTATATTTACATCAATAGTTTTCGGATCTGCTTCAAGAAAAAGGAAATATGCCGGAACGGTATCCGGTTTAAGAATTTGATCATAAGCATTCATAATGGCCCTGTGGAAATAGGGATGTCGCATGTACCTGTTGTTAATAAAAAAATATTGTTCACCATACTTTTTTTTGGCAAATTCAGGTTTCCCTATAAATCCCCTTATTTTTATTATGCTTGTTACCGATTCAAGCGGCGTTAAATTAGCGTTGATAGAACGCCCGAAAAGCAGAACAATACGTTGTTTCTGGCTAGTAACAGGAAGGTTGTATATTTCCGAGTCATTATGCAGCAGTTTAAATTCAATATCAGGATTAGCTATGGCAACACGCATAAATTCTTCAACTATGTGACGAAATTCGGTGGCCGTGCTTTTAAGAAATTTTCTCCTGACAGGTATGTTAAAAAAAAGGTTCTTAACCATGAAATTAGAACCGGCAGAACAACTAACTACTTCTTGTTTTTCCACATTAGACCCATTTATAATCAACTGGGTACCAAGCTCTTCGTCCGGTCTTCTTGTTTTCAGTGTGACATGGGCCACAGCTGCTATGGAAGCTAAAGCCTCGCCCCTAAATCCCATTGTTCTTATTTCATATAAGTCATTTGCTTCTTTTATTTTTGACGTTGCATGCCGTTCAAATGCCATCCTGGCATCGGTTGTTGACATCCCACATCCATTATCAACAATTTGTATTAGTGTTCTCCCTCCATCTTTTACAGAAACGGATATGGCATTACTTCCGGCATCAACCGCATTTTCAATTAATTCCTTTACAACCGATGCCGGACGCTGAATTACTTCGCCGGCAGCAATTTGATTAGCGACAGAATCGGGGAGTAAGCGAATGATATCAATCATAGAGAATTTATTTACATCATAAGTAAATAATACGCAAGTGCCAATAAAATTACAAGAATTAAAATTAGCCGCAGGGAACTATATTTGTCCTTTTTACGACTAGTTTGTAAATAACTGCGCATGGCCCCTCTTTTTAAGGACGATTTGAATTCGGCATCTTTATGAATTCCCATTTCCTGCTCAATACTCCTCACCCGTTGTTCGAATTCCTCTTTTTGTTTATCATAGAAAAGAGGATTGTATGTGAATTGCCTGTTTTTACTGAGTTTAAAAAAATTAAATAATGCCATGACTATAAATTTATGTTAAACAAAGTTATTGATATTTTATTGATATCAGGATAAAATCCTTTTTTATACCTGAACAAAAATCGTGCAAAATAAAAAAATGTCACCTTGAAAAAGCAATTACTATGGATAATCCAATTCTCACAGTCACTTATATTTTAGCAATATTTATAACTTTTCTACTATTCCCATTTTTTACTCAATTTGTTTTATTTAAATTTAACCGGTTTAAAAATCCTAAAAAAAGTTAATATGAATATTAAAAATCCTATATTACCGGGGTTCAATCCTGATCCTTCCATACTCAGGGTTAATGACGATTATTATATCGCTACATCCACCTTTGAGTGGTTCCCGGGAGTTCAAATTCACCATTCGAAAGATTTAGTGCACTGGAAATTAATAACAAGGCCCCTAAACCGGGTTTCCCAGCTAAATATGGCCGGCAATCCGAATTCATGTGGAATATGGGCCCCTTGTCTTTCTTATGATAATGGGACGTTTTACTTGATTTATACCGATGTTAAAACACACACCAGTATTTTTAAAGATGCCCATAATTATATGGTAATCTCAAATGATATCTGCGGCGACTGGTCTGATCCGGTTTATTTAAACAGTTCGGGTTTTGATCCTTCATTGTTTCATGATGAAGACGGTAAAAAATGGTTTTTAAATATGATTTGGGACCATAGAAACGATAAAAACCCTTTTTATGGAATATTACTACAGGAATTTTCTGTGACAGAAAAAAAACTTGTGGGGCCTGTTCACAATATTTTTAAAGGGACAAACCTTGGGCTTGTTGAAGGCCCTCATATATACAAAAAAAACGGGTATTATTATCTTATGACTGCCGAAGGAGGTACCATGCTTAAGCATGCCGTTACAATAGCACGTTCTAGCAGACTTACAGGACCTTATGAAGT
The DNA here is from genome assembly GCA_964633305.1 of uncultured Bacteroidales bacterium. Taxonomy (GTDB): domain Bacteria; phylum Bacteroidota; class Bacteroidia; order Bacteroidales; family UBA10428; genus CAZWGG01. The sequence goes on along the minus strand of CAZWGG010000077.1, from coordinate 7,177 downwards.
TGATCCTCAAAACCCGGTATTGACATCAGTTAACGATCCTAGCCTGGAACTGCAAAGGTCGGGACATGCTTCCCTCGTTGAAACTCAGAATGGAGAATTTTATTTAGCCCATCTGTGCGGCAGGCCCCTGCCATCAAGAGGGAGATGTATATTAGGCAGGGAAACAGCCATACAAAAAGTGAAATGGACATCTGACGGGTGGCTCCGACTGGAAGAAGGTGGCAATACACCCCAGGTTGTAGTCAAGGCCCCAAATATCCCGGAACATAAATGGGAAGAAGAAAAACCAAGAGACGATTTTGACTCTGAAAATCTGAACATAAACTTTCAATTTTTACGTGTACCCCTAACAAGTGATTCTTTATCATTAACCGAAAGGCCCGGATTTTTAAGATTAAAAGGGAGAGAATCACTGAATTCTTATCATAATCAATCTCTTGTGGCCAGAAGGCAACAGTCATTTTTTTATACGGCAGAAACTTGTCTTGAATTTGATCCCGGCACTTTTCAGCACATGGCAGGGTTAATTTGTATGTACGATAACAGAAATTTTTATTATTTACATGTTACCTGGGATGAAGAGCTTGGGAAATGCATTGATATTATGACTAGTATAGCCGGTGTTTGTGATTATCCTCTTGAAAAGAAGATAAGTGTAAAAGGGTGGAACAGGTATTTTTTACGTGTTAAAGTAGACTATGATAAATTGGTATTTTATTATTCAAAAGATGGATCGGACTGGGAAGATACAGGTAAAAATTTTGACGCAAGCACACTTTCTGACGAATTTGAAGAGTGTTGTGAGGATTCTCATTTTACGGGCGCTTTTGTAGGCCTTTGTTGCCAGGATTTATCCGGAATGAGGAAACACGCGGATTTTGACTATTTTGAATACCTGGAAAGGGACAAGAGTTAACCTGTAGGACTTTGATTTTCCTTGCTCTTTAGGGACGGACTGTAATTCTTCTGACAAGGGAAGTAAAATTATTTTTATTAATAATTACTGTATTCTTCTTTTATTTCATTAAGTAATTTTTCTATTTCTTTAACATCGAGAGAAGTAACCAGTTTTAACCTTTTCTCTTTAAAATTTGGTAATCCTTTAAAATAGTATGAAAAATGCCTGCGCATTTCATAAATACCTCGTGGTTCTCCTTTTGTTTCAATTGATTTTTCTAAATGTAGTTTAGCCAATTCAACTTTCCCTGGTACCGTTAAAGGATTTGTTTTTCTCCCGGTTTCCAGGTAATCTCTAATTTCTTTAAAAATCCAGGGCCTGCCTACTGCACCCCTGCCTATCATAATTCCATCAGTGCCATATTTCTCAAAAGCTTCTTTTGCCCCTTCTGCTGAAACAATATCACCATTTCCAATAACCGGGATTTTTATTCGCGGGTTATTCTTAACCTTGCCTATAAGTGTCCAGTCTGCCTCACCTTTATATAGCTGGGCCCTTGTTCTTCCGTGTATGGTTATTGCCTTAATACCCGCATCCTGCAACCGTTCTGTAATTTCAACAATATTTTTTGAACCTTCGTCCCATCCCAGCCTGGTTTTCACCGTAACAGGAATCGATGTAGCTTTAACAATGGCTTCTGTCATCTGCACCACCAAGGGGATATCATTCAACATCCCTGCCCCTGCCCCCCGTGTGGCAATTTTTCTTACCGGGCAACCAAAATTTATATCAATAAGGTTGGGGGTTACTTTTTCAACTATTTTAACAGCATCAACCATCGCTTCAATAATATGGCCATATATCTGGATACCAATTGGACGTTCTTCATCAGAAATATCTAACTTCTTCACACTTTTACCCCCTCCTCTTATTAGCCCGTCTGATGAGATAAATTCTGTATACATCATATCTGCACCAAATAATTTACAGATATACCTGAAAGAAGGATCGGTAACATCCTCCATGGGAGCTAAAAAAAGAGGTTTGTCCCTTAACTCAATGTTTCCTATCTTCACCACTTTATAAATAGTTATTCCAGACAAAAATATTAATTTTTACAACTACAAAAGATAAAGATGAAAATTGAATTATTTCGAGATACCCCAGTATGGTATAAATTAGTCATTACTGTTTTTATCGTACTGTCATGTTTTCTTCTTTCGTTTATCATTTCAATGGTCATAGCCATACCTGTATTTAAATTGAACATAGAAGATATTCAAGTCTTTTTATCAAATGGAGTTGACTTAACCCATGTTCAACTATTAAAATTTCTGCAAGTTTTTCAGACCATTGGCACTTTTTTACTTTCATCTTTGTTATTAGCCTTTCTTTTTTCCGGGAATATTTCATCCTATTTAAAAATAAAAAAAGTGCCATCTGGAATAAGCATTGTTTTAATAGTATTATCTGTAGTTGTTGCTATACCAGCTATTAATTATGTTGCCCATATTAATTCATTGCTTGATTTGCCGGATTCTTTTAATGCCTGGGATGAAAAAATGCAACAGTTGGAAAACAAAGCCTCTGAATTAATGGAGTTATTCTTGGATACACCTTCTTTTGGAGGATATGCATTTAATTTATTTATGATTGCAATATTACCTGCTTTTGGAGAAGAATTTTTATTCAGGGGTATTTTTCAGCGATTATTTTCCGATTTGACCAAAAATAGTCACTTGGGAGTAATTTTTAGTGCTTTATTGTTCAGTTTCTTTCATTTTCAATTCTATGGGTTTATTCCACGGTTTCTTCTCGGGGTATATTTTGGGTACCTATTGGTATGGAGTCATTGTTTGTGGTTACCTATAATTGCTCATTTCATTAATAATGGTATAGCTGTAACTTTTTACCATTTTTCTAGTGGTGGCATTAATGAACAAAAAATTGACACAATAGGAACTTCAAGGGGCGATTTCATTTATCTGTTGGGAAGCATTCTTATTTTTTCATTGCTTGCCGTTGCAATTTATTTGTTCGAAAAAAAAACGCAAAAAAATCAGAATTTTCTCACATATAACTAATTTGAAAGGACAAAAACTATTTAGCTGCTTTTCTTTAATTCATTCTTCCTGAAAACGTAAACAACCCCATATCCTTTGGTTTTCTCCCTACGAATTTCTTCGGTTTCGTTTTTATAAAAAGTTTCTATTTCATTCCATAAATCAACTATAATATCATTGGCCTGTACCCTTAATTCTTCCATTTGCTGCAAAGTTCGTTGATGGTTTTTTTGAAGTGTTTTTTGAAATTTATAAGCATCAAGAAATTTTTCATACCTCACCTTTACAACGGCAATAGTCGGATTGGTTATTGGTGTCTTCCGTTCCATGGCCCTAAGGTTTTCGCCGTGAATCAGTTTTTCTCCCCACTTGATAATATCAGTTTCAGTAGTTAATGATGGTAATTTTCTATTTTCGCCAAGACCATAATACCTTCGTTCTGCTATAGCCAAATCACCCCTTAAAATTGCCATATTCAAAACCTGGATAAAGTGAGAAATGTAAATCCTGGCCTTTTTCATTACCTGAACATACTCTTTGCTTTTTTCAACCTGCTTTAAATAAGCTTGTTTCGATTCAAACATAGTTTTCTCAAAAGCAGGCAAAAAAGATTGTACCCTTTGCAAAGTAGTTTGTGTAAATGCTAATTTAAACGGAGGAAACTCTTTTCCTTTTTCATACGCTAATTTTAAAGCCCTGAGCCTTGCAACATCCGTGTTTGGTAATCTACGGTATGGCATAATTTAAAAAATAAATTAGTACATATGGAATATATACGAAGATAATTATAAATTAAAGAATGGCAAGGTATTCGTAAATAAAAAATTATATGAAACATTTTTTATTCATTTTTTTGATCAAAAAACAATAAGTTAAATACTTTTGTAACTAATATAATTGAAATAAAAAAAAGACTATTCAATAGCAATATTCTAACCAAATGAATACAATGTTTTCTTCAGAAGTATATTGCCTGCGCAGGACGGAATTAAAAAAAATAGTAAAAGAAGGAGTGGTTTTATTAATTGGTAATAACGAAACTCCTGTGAATTATACAGCTAATCCTTACCGTTTCAGACAAGATAGTAGTTTTCTTTATTACTTTGGTTTAGATGAACCTAATTTGGCCGGGATTATAGATATTGATAATAATACAGAGGTAATATACGGAAATGATGCAGATATTGAAGATATTATATGGATGGGTTCCCAGGAATTTTTGCAAGACAAGTGTGCAAAAGTTGGAGTAGAAAGCTCTCAACCTCTTTATAAATTAGTAGCTGACATTGATAAAGCACTATCACAAAACAGGAAAATTCATTATTTACCTCCTTACCGTGCACAAAAAAAACAGCAAATTTCACTTATGCTAGATTGTAACCATGATGAAGTTGAGAAAAATGCATCGATTGAACTTATAAAAGCCGTTGTAGCCCAACGTTCTATTAAAGAAGAACAGGAGGTTAACGAGATTGAAAAAACCATGAACCAGGTTACGGAAAAATTCTTTAATGAACTAATGTGCCAGACAAAACCTGGAAAACATGAATTTGAAATTGTTGGACTTATAGAAGGGTTAGCACTTAGTAACAATTGTACTATGGCATATCCCATTATATGCACTATAAACGGACAAATCCTTCATAATCATCATTATGGAAACAAAATGAATGACGGTCAGTTGTTACTCATTGATGCCGGGGCCGAATCTTCTTTGCATTATGCTACAGATATAACCCGTACTATCCCCGTTTCAGGTAAATTCTCTGAAAAACAAAAAGATATATATAATATCGTATTAAAAGCTGAAACCGAATCCATAAAAATGATAAAGCCGGGAATCTCCTATCAGCAAGTTCATTTAAATGCTTCCAGGATAATATCAGAAGGCTTGAAAGAAATGGACTTAATGAAAGGAAATATTGATGATATAATAGAAAACGGTGCACATGCTCTTTTTTTTCCGCATGGATTAGGTCATATGTTAGGCTTGGATGTTCATGATATGGAAAATCTCGGAGAAGATTATGTCGGATACAATGATCAAATTAAAAGAAGTAACCAGTTTGGCACCGCTTATTTAAGACTTGGCAGGGAATTACAAAAAGGGTTCACAATAACCGTTGAGCCAGGCATTTATTTTATTCCTGCACTAATCGAAAAATGGAAATCTGAAAATCTTTATCGGGATTTCATCAATTATGATAGGCTTTTCTCCTATATTGATTTTGGAGGGATACGTATTGAAGACGATGTTTTTGTTACTGAAAATGGCAGTAAAATCATCGGAAATCCTGTGCCAAAAACTGTTTATGAAATTGAGCAGGTAATGGACAATTATTAATTTGTTTCACTCTTTTATATTTTCTTGTCCATTTTTGGTGATATAAATCACCCATTGTTTCATTTCAATCCCCTTTTTTTTCTTTAATTTAACAATAATTATTTCGTTTTGTACAACAAAAAAATCAATGGCCTATAAAATTCTTGTTGCAGACGATTCGCCAGCTTATAAAAAAATCATTAAAGAGATTTTTAGGATTGTTGGAAAACATTACGAGTTAATTTATGCCGATAATGGAAAAGAAGCATATGAAATGGCACAAAAAGAATTCCCCGACTTGGTATTAATGGATGTGATAATGCCGGAACTCAACGGAATTCAAGCGTTAAAACTCTTAAAAGAAAACCCTGACACTGAAGATATTCCTGTTATAGTTCTTTCAGCTTCTGAAAGCCTTAAAGCAGCATTTGAGACAGGTGCTACCGATTTTATACCAAAACCATTCAAACATTATGAACTTCTAATTCGAGTAAGTGCTGCCCTGACTTTAGTAGAAAAAATACGTCAGATAAAAAACCAAAAAGAACAACTCGAACAGCAAAAAAAAGACATTATTGATGATATTACTTATGCAAAAAGAATACAAAAATCTAGTTTGCCAAGTGAATTATTCATTAAAAAACTTTTTCCAAATCATTTTATCCTCAATATTCCAAGGAATATTGTAAGTGGAGATTTTTACTGGATAGCAGAAAAAGAAGGAAAAAAAATAATTGTTGCAGCCGATTGTACCGGGCATGGAATATCAGGAGCATTAATGACTATGGCAGGTATAGCTTTTCTAAACGAAATTATTAACAAATATGATGTGCAAAAAGCAAATGATATTCTATTTTTGTTACGTGAAAAAGTAGTGAACATGTTACAACAAAGGGGAAAAGGCGGAGATACATCAGATGGTATGGACATTGCATTATGTATTCTGGATACTGAAAAAAAAGAATTGCAATTTTCCGGGGCTAATAATCCTTTGTATAAAATTTCTCGAAATCAACTTGAAATTATAAAAGGAGACAGGATGCCGATAGGTATTCACGTTAATTATAACAAGCCGTTTACCAATCATCGTATTAAAATTCATCAAAATGATTTAATATATTTGTTTTCTGATGGTTATGCCGATCAATTTGGGGGGGTCGAAAACAAAAAATTCCGGTATTAAAAATTCCAGGAATTAATACTTAGCATATCAAATATGCCAATGAATGAACAAAAAAAAAAATTATGTAAAGCTCATATTCAATGGAAAGGAAACGAAGAACAGGTCGACGACATTTTAGTTTTAGGTTTTAAATTAAATTTAGATTGATTTTTAAAGGAAAATATTAACTTTATAGTTAAGTATTAAAAAATGAAGATATTAATACCCCATACTAAACAAATATTTATAGTAATATTAGTTACTATCTTTTTTCATCATAGTTTTGGGCAGATCCCTTCGTCATTACAAAATGAAATTAAACAAAACGATCAACTTGCCGATAAATATATAAAAGAAGGCAACCAGATTGAAGCAGCCAAATATTTCAATAAATCAGCTTATATTCTCAGAAGCCATCAACAGAATGAGGAAGCTGCCAAGTATTATCTGAAAATCCTCGACATCAATTTGCAAGTAAATAATCGAAAGGGATTATTACTTACTTACAATAATTTAGGTATGGTTTATTCCGATCTGGAACAATTTGATAAAGCCCTTCCACATCTTGAAAAAGCGCTTGAATTGAGTAAAAAAATAGACACAAAAGAAGGTGTAATATCAGCTATATCAAATATTGCCGTTGCTCAACAAGGTTTGTCGCGTTACCAGGAATCCAATCAACGATTGGAAAGTGCAATTCAAATGGCAAAGGATATCAATAATATAAAACT
>CAZWGG010000076.1:0-12953 GCA_964633305.1 uncultured Bacteroidales bacterium | reverse complement strand
TTTTTGCTACCGATAGAAAAGCTATTAATTTAGCATCGACCAAACTGGTAAATGCCGCCGGGAATTTTTATATTAACGATAAACCTACAGGGGCGGTGGTTGGACAACAACCTTTTGGCGGGTCGCGCGGGTCAGGAACAAATGATAAAGCGGGGTCGGTACTAAATTTATTAAGGTGGCTGTCTCCGAGGGCCATTAAAGAAAATTTTGTTCCCCCTACCAGTTATAAGTACCCGTTTATGGATGAGAAATAACCATATATATTGATTTTTGTCCCTTACTTAGTGAAGAATTTTCTTCAAATATTTCCCAGTATAACTTTCAGGGCAATGTATTAACTCATCAGGCGTTCCCTGGAAAATCACATTCCCTCCTTTATTACCCCCTTCGGGGCCAAGATCAATAATCCAGTCGGCCTGGCTTATTACGTCGAGGTTATGTTCAATTACAAGTACTGAATTTCCTTGCTCGACCAAATGATTAACAATATTCATCAATCGTTCGATATCTGCCATATGAAGCCCGGAAGTGGGCTCATCCATTACATAAACATTACCGTTTTTATGTAATTCACTGGCAAGTTTTATTCGTTGTGCCTCCCCTCCGGAAAGGGTGCTCAACGATTGGCCTAATTTTAGGTATCCCAGTCCAACCCATTGTAAAATATCCAATTTCCGTAAAATCGTCTGTTCTTCAAAAAAATTAATAGCCTGGTTAATCGACATTTCCAATACGTCAAATATGTTCTTCCCTTTGTAGGTAAGCTTTAATGTTTCTTCTGTATATCTTTTTCCATTGCATTCGTCACAAACCATTTTCACATCATCAAGGAAATTCATCTCAAACTTAATTTCTCCAAGTCCCTTACATTTTGGACAAGCGCCATCCGAGTTAAAACTAAATAATGAAGCCGGTTTACCCGTTATACTGGAAAATATTTTCCTTATCGAATCAAAAACACCAACGTATGTCATCGAATTTGACCGGCTGCTTCTTCCAACAGGCGATTGATCTACAAGGATAACACCAGGATTTTCCATACAAAAAACATCGTGAATTAAGCTGCTTTTCCCGCTTCCTGCCACACCTGTAACACAAACAAATATGCCTGTCGGTATATCAAGCGATACATTTTTAAGGTTATGGACAGCTGCGTTCTCAATCGAAATATACCCATTTGGCTTGCGATACACCTTTTTATAGTTTCTTTTTTGTTTTAAATATTTGGCAGTTGTAGTTGTTGAATCCATAAGCTCACTTACTGTACCTGAGAACATTACTTTCCCCCCCTGTATACCCGCCCCGGGGCCAATATCAACAATATAATCGGCATGCCTGATAATATCAGGGTCATGTTCAACAACAAACACACTATTCCCCTTGTTCTTTAACTGGGCAAGCATTTGTATCAACTTATCTCCATCTTTCGGATGAAGGCCAACCGAGGGTTCATCAAGAATATACATCATATCAACCAAATCACAATCGAGCTGACGGGCCATTTTCACACGCTGGCTCTCTCCTCCCGACAATGTTGACACCGGGCGGCTAAGCGATAAGTATCCTACGCCGATATCAATTAAATGCGATAGTATTTGTCGCGTTTTACTAACCATAGGTCTTGCTATATCACTATTTATAGTTGATAAAAAGGTGCCTAACCCGATTAGTTCCATACCTGTAAGTTCTGCAATATTTTTACCGTTTATTAGTACCGACCGGGCCCGTTCATTTAATCTTGTTCCACTACAACTTTCGCAATCGGAATATACAAAGTATTTGTGGTACGCGTTTTTCCTGGCTTCGGAAAGTTCATCTTCTGCTTTACTTAGGTGCAAGCGCTGAAGCTTTTTAACAATCCCTTCATAATTTTTTGTATAAATACCCCCTCCGTGCTTTTTATTTACCGAAATGGCATCTGCATATAATAGATCATCGATTTCTTTTTCTGAAAAATTTTCTAATTTCTTATCAACATCAAACAGTTGTATTCCCAACATTTCTCTCCAGTTCCATCCTTCTACTTTATAGTCGGGATGATTGATAGCACCTTCACGAATCGATTTTTTCCAATTAATTAGTTTGTTAACGTCTACTTTTATTTGTTTTCCAAGTCCCTGGCAATGGGCACACATTCCCTCAGGATGATTGAACCCGAAAAGAAATGACGGCCCTATAAACGTATCTCCACATCTTGAATATAAGAGCCTGAGGTATGTATTAATTTCGGTAGCTGTGCCAACCGTACTTCTTAAATTATGCCCCATTCGTTTTTGATCGATTACTATTGCCGTTGACAGGTTTTTTATTTCATCTACATCAGGACGGGACAATTTTGGCATCCTGCTTCGTGCAAAGGATGAAAATGTTTCTATAAGTTGCCGTTGGGCTTCGGTATACACGGTATCAAAAACCAATGAAGATTTTCCCGATCCTGAAACACCGGTAAAAACAACAATATGTTTTTTTGGTATCTCAACATTTATATTTTTAAGGTTATGGACATGTGCATTTCGGATAATTATTTTATCAGTAGTAATCATTTTTCTGATTGTTTTCCGTGATATTACATTTTTTTATCCAATAGAAATAATAGAATTTTTAACCCGGTTACTTTTCAGAGTATACCCCAAGTCGGTTGCCTTCAGTATCCGAAAAAAGAGCAAAGTACCCATTGTTTCCGGCTTCAATTTTTGTTTTTGGTTTTATAGTTTTTCCTCCTAATAATTCTGCCTGTTCTAAAAATAAATTAAGGTCATTCTCATAATAGAAACTAATCAACACCCCGTCAGGTGATGGTTTAAAACCCGGGGCAGAAGAAATAGCCCCTGACAGATGGTCATTACCGGAAAAACAGCCCATTTTTTCTCCATTACAATCATAAATCTTAAGTTCTTCCCCAAGTAATTTGCTGTAAAAATTAACAGCCCTTTCAAAATCATTTGCCGGAATCTCAAACCAATTTACTAACTTTTTCATTCTTTCTTGATTTAATTGATTAAACATAGTGCAAAACTATCAGCATCAATTTCCAAAAAATTGGAAAAAACCGACAAAATGCAAATTCTTATGAAGAAAAGTGATCGGGATGAGTAGGGTAAATTTTAAAAAATTCTTTGGGTGAATAGCCTGAAAACATTTTAAAGTCGTTAATAAAATGCGATTGGTCAAAGTACCCGTTTTCATAGGCAATAGCTGTGAGACTTTTTTTAGGATAGTTTGAATAACTGTTTATCGCATTTTGAAATCTTACAATCTTGATAAATTGTTTTGGGGTCTTTCCTACAAATGTTGAAAACTTACGCTCAAGTGTTTTAGGGGTTACAAATAGTTTTTTTGACAGTTCAGTTGAAGTAATCCTGCCCTTGTTAAGGTTTATATATTGAATTGCAGAACCTACCAATTCCGAATCATTTTTGTTTATTTCATTAAGTTTTCTTAACAAAAACTTTTCAACAACCGTAATTCTTTGTTGAAGTGAAGCTGCTTCAGATAACTGTTCTTCAATATCTCTTATTTCTTGGTAATAGAGGTTTGACAAGTTTAACGGGGACCCTTCAAGTTCATTGAGTGGAAACCTGAAAAAATGGCTGGTACCATGTGGATAAAACATTACAGCAATAAGTCCTATTTCACCGCATGAGAATACATCGGCATACGAGCTGCTTATGCCGCTTAAGAAAGAATTAGGTTGCTGAAACTCACTGCCATCAGCCCGTTTTACCCGGAGTGGATTTTTGAAATGAAAAAACAGTTCAACCGTACCGTTAGGTATAACCCTTTCAGTAATTTCAGGTTCAGGCCAGAAGGATTCAAGTACCCAGTAATAATTAATGAACTGTGACAAAATACCTGATGGTTTTATACATTGAATATTCATTCACTCCCCTTTTTCTTTGGGGGCAAATTTAACAAATCTTATTACAATTTCATATCAACCATTGATACCGGTAATCAAGAACAGAACCAAAATGATCTGTTATTGTTAGTAGTATAAAACTTTGTAGCATATAAAAAAGTAATTATTATGAATGATACAATACCAAAAGTTACAGGCATTGGAGGAATTTTCTTCCGGTCAAAAAATCCTGAAAAAACAAGGGAATGGTATGGCATAAATTTAGGGCTCGCCATAGATGAATATGGTTCAGCTTTCGAGTTTAGAAATGCAAACAGGCCAGATGAGATTAATTATCTCAGGTGGAGCCCATTTGAAGAAAATACCGATTATTTCAGCCCTTCTGATAAAGAATTTATGATTAATTACAGGGTACAAAATATTGAAGGATTGGTGAAAAAATTAAAGGAAAATGGGGTGACTATAGTAGACGATATAGAAAAATTTGAATATGGCAAATTTGTTCATATATTGGATACTGAAGGAAATAAAATTGAACTTTGGAAACCTATTGACAGTTTTTTTACTGAAATGGGAGGAGAAACAACTAAATAGTATGTATTTAGTCTTTGCAAGAAAACGCCAAATACTGCGTTATTCTTGCCTTGAAAATAGTCATTTACAATCAGTAAACTCCTCATTTTCAAGGCTTCGAAAGCCTTGTCTTTGACGTTTTCTTATCAAAGACTTTAAAAAATAGGAGTTTTCTGGCAGGCACTATTTATAAAGTTCGCGGACAAAGCTTAAATCGGGTCCCCACACATTAGTGGTAGCACCGATTGAGTACCTTTATAACAAATTATTTAGATTTTATAGAACTGATTCTAAACCCTATTTTTCATGTATAGAGAATTTTTTTCTTACCGTAGTGTCTTGATTTTTTAATTCTACAATGTATAAACCTGCAGGGTATGATGCTAAATCAATCCATTTTTTACCACTTAGAGAAACAGGCTGTATTTTTTCAAAAAAAATGCAGTTACCTGCCATGTTATATACCTGAATGCTAACATTGGAAACAGTATTCAGCGAATATTCCAGGGTAAAGCCACCATCGTTGGGATTTGGGAATATATCAACGAACAAGCTACCTGGTTGTACTTCAAGTTCTTTGTTGTGAGTAAGCGCGGAATAGTTGAGTGTTACCGTAAAATTTCCGGTTACCCCTCCATACGAGCCGTCAAGTTGCATCCAATAAGTATTGCCAGGCACAAGGCCATCTATTTCCTCAATACTGGCAGAGTAATCTGCCTTACCCGGGTAGTCATCATTTGCAGCAAGTAAGGTATAATTACCTATTAATATATCACTGCATGAAGATGATTGATACACGGCAATTTGGTTATCAAACCCATCGGTCTCAATGGAAACCACACCACTGGCTGGAGCGTCGAACTTAAACCAAACACTATTGTCAATCCTGTCTTCGCCATCACACCATCCATCCTGCGATTGACAAGCATCCGCGTTTGAAGACCCTGCAGGCGGAACAGGCTCATCTTCTTCAATGGTAGCACAATAGTTGGAAAAAGGCCCGTTTAATCCTTCTGTAAGTTCAATTGCATCACATATAGCATCGTTTGTCATAACCAATACAACAATATTTTTTTCTGTAGTACACGAACCACTTTGTGCAGTAACTGTGTAGGTAATATCAGTTGAGGGATTGGCCAGAACTTTATACCCGGTACTTGTATTAAGCCCGGTTGAAGGGCTCCAGGTAAAATCAAAATTTCCGGTTGCATATAAAATAGTTGGTGCTCCGGAACATTTACTTACAATGTCGGGTGTTACTTCAAAGTCTATTTCATTAACAACAGAAAGAATACCTGTTTTTGTATTAATATACGGGGTAGTTCCTACATACCCGGTTAAGGATATGATTTTTTCACCGGTATTCGTATAATAAACTTCGTGTGGGCCAGTACCTTTTGCAACAGCCGGGTTAGCCCCCGACCCAAAGTTCCACACCAGGCTGTCAAAAGTACCCTCTGAGTTATCGTAAAAATCAATAGTACCATTGACACAAGCGTATGATGATCCTGTTATAAAATCGGTATAAACAGCATCCTCATCATGGTATAAATCAGACTCCCACACTCCCCTTCCATGTGTCCCTGCCCTTATTTTATCCGTTGAATAATTAATTTCAAGATCATAAACAATAACATTGGGAAGGCCCTGGTTAAAATTTTCCCACTGGCTCATAGAAGCATTTCTATAATATATACCTATGTCTGTACCCACATAAATTCCATCTTGTGAATTTTTCTGATACGTAATACAGTTAACAGGTAAATTGGGAAGCCCAAAAGAATAATTCGTCCAGGTGTCTCCACCATCATCTGAATAATATACTTTTGAGTTTGACGAATATCCCGAAAATGTTACCCATATCTTATCAGGGTTAGTTTCAGCAACAGCAAATGAGGTAATTGATATAGACGGTAATCCGTCAGTTATATTATCCCATATTGTACCACCATCCGTAGTTTTATATAAATTAGTCCTGGTAGATGCATACATTATATTGTCATTTGATGGTGCTATTGCCAGGCCAATCAAATCATTTGATTCTGAATTAAAATCAGTTAATTCGGTCCAGGAATAGCCCCCGTTTATGGTTCTATAAACCGACTGGTAACCGATATATAATATGCTTGATATATTAGGATGCATAACCACCGGGGTAACCCATGCACCGTCAAGTGATTCATCTGGCATAATAGAGGCAAAACTCAGCCCCCTGTTTGTTGACTTCCTGATATCGCCATAATACAATGTTCCGTAAAGAATATCATTATTATCATAATCAACGTAGCATTCCATTCCATCGCCTCCAATTACTTCATTCCATGAACCTGAATCCAACATTATTGTTCCGTTATCCTGGTTTCCCATCAATAATAATTCAGGGTTTGAATCCGAATTACTTATCTTATATATTTGTAATATCTCTAATCCGTCGCTTAAATCTGTCCACGTTTCACCTTTATTATATGTTTTATAAATACCCCCGTCATTGCCTGAGAATAAGGCTTGGTTATGTGGATTGAATACGAGGGTATGCTGATCGGCGTGCACATATTCCGCAACACTTGTTATGTACCATACACCGGCAATATCCCAGCTTGTTCCGCCATTTTCAGACTTCCAAATATTAACGCCTCCTACATATACCTCATTTGTATCTGAAGGAGAAACCGCCAATGCCAAATCATAATATCCCTGGCCTCCATTATCTGTTCCTGAAGGGCTCCATCCTAATAAATTCTTTTCGGAATTGTCGTATACTTCTGTCCAGGAAACACCGCTATTTGATGATTTGTATAATCCGTAAAATCCATCATCAGATGCATCAGAGCAAAGGGCATAAACAACAGAAGGGCCGTTTGCTGACACCGCCAGCTCTATTCGGTTGACCTCTCCGGAAATGGATAATCCCGACATAGATTCGGAAAAGGAAGACCCGGTATTTGTTGACCGGTAGATTTTTGCGTCTCCCCCATAATCATAGGAAGCTGCATATATAACTGAAGGATTGGTGGGATGAAACTCAATATCTTTGAAATGTCCGCTTTGGGTCAATGTATATGTATCCCATCCATCGGTAGTCTTATATATTCCATTATTCGATGCAGCTATCATTGTATCAGGATTTTGGGGGTGAATAAGCAACCTCCTGAAAAAATCATAATCGGTAATATTATCCTGTAAAGCAGTGGGTTGCCAGGTTTGTCCCCCGTCTGTTGATTTTAATATGCCAATGCCATACGTATCAATAGCATCACCATCGCCTGTTGCCAGGTAAAGGATATTAGGATTTTTTGAATTCACTACAATATCTGATATTCCTATTGATGCTAAAGCATCTGTAGTCGTCGACCAGGTTTTACCCCCGTCTGTTGTTTTCCATACACCGCCTGAAGGGGCCCCAACCCAAATAATGTTAGAGTCAACCGGATGAAAAGCAATGCAATTTATCCTGCCTGCCCCGCCTCCCATATCACTATTAATATCTTTTGGAACACTATCCGGTCCTATAAATTGCCAATTTGCCTCAACAACACTGGCTGTAACCGATTGATTAAGTAATTTTAATAATTCTTCTCTTATTATACTATACGGTAACTTTCCCGAAGTGGAAACACGTGGTTCCATAAAATATTCCCATCTCTTGAACGGTTTATACCCTTTTCCTTTTTCTATTTCCTTGTTTTTCCAATATTCTTCAAAAGCCTTCTGAATATCATAAAAATTTATTTTCCCAGCCGATTTTTTCTTTGAAAGTTCATACATCCACGGTTGTGCTGAAATGCAATAACCTCCTAACAAAATAAGCATGGTTATGAATGTCCTCATGTCATTGATGATTTATAAAAATTTAAATTTACTTAATTGTACAGATAAATTCACTTATTTTGCTAAAAAAGGTTAACAAATTAAATTGTGACAGGTTTAGTTGTTAAAGATTTTTAAATTAATTTTAAGCACTTATTTGATCAAATACTATTTTTTTTAACAATTATATAAATCAATACCCTATGGGATTAATTACGAACGTTATACAAGGCTTTTTTGGAAATAAATCGGAACGAGATATTAAAGCTATAATGCCTGTTGTTGAACAAATTAGAGAAGCGTATACCAAAATTGAAACCATTTCAAATGATGAACTGCGGGCTAAGACACTTAGTTTAAAGCAACAAGTGCGAGATTATATTAAAGAAGAAGAAGATAAAATAAAAGAATTAAAAAAGCAGGCGGAAACCGGGAATCTGCAAATAAATGAAGTTGAGAATATCTACGACGAGATTGATAAAATCGAAAAAGATATTGCTGACAAACTCGAAGAGGTTTTAAATAAAGTTTTACCTGAAGCATTTGCTATTGTGAAACAAACAGCAAAAAGATTTAACGATAATGAATACCTTGAAGCCACTGCGACAGATTTTGACCGTGATTTGGCAGCTAACAGGGATAGTATCCAAATTAACGGAAATAAAGTAAGGTACTTTAACCATTGGATTGCCGGTGGAAATGAAATAAAGTGGGATATGGTACATTATGATGTGCAGCTTATTGGAGGTATTGTGTTGCATGAGGGGAAAATTGCTGAAATGGCAACAGGTGAAGGTAAAACACTGGTGGCCACGCTCCCTGTTTTTCTGAATGCACTTGCCGGCAGGGGAGTTCATATTGTTACGGTAAATGATTACCTGGCAAAACGTGATGCCGAATGGATGGGGCCTATTTATGAGTTTCATGGTTTATCTGTTGATTGTATTGATAAACACCAACCAAACTCGGAAAACAGGAGAAATGCTTATAATGCTGACATTACATTTGGAACAAACAATGAGTTTGGTTTCGATTACCTTCGTGATAACATGGCTATTAGTCCCCATGACCTGGTACAACGTAAGCATCATTATGCCATAGTTGATGAGGTAGATTCGGTATTGATTGATGATGCCCGTACGCCGCTTATTATTTCCGGGCCGGTGCCAAGGGGTGAAAACCAGGAATTTGAAGAACTAAAACCCAGGGTTGAAAAACTGGTTAGTGCACAACGGCACTTTGTTACCGAAGTACTTGCTGAAGCTAAGAAACTAATAAATGAAGGAAAAACAGAACAAGGAGGTTTTAAATTATTACAGGCTTATAAAGGATTACCAAAAAACAAAGCACTTATCAAATTTCTTAGTGAACAAGGAAACAAAGCGTTATTGCTTAAAACAGAAAACTTTTATATGCAGGATAACAGCAAAAATATGCATAAAGTAACAGATGATTTATATTTTGTTATTGAAGAAAAATTAAATTCTGTTGATCTTACAGATATAGGTATTGACTTAATTACTTCATCATCCGATGATGCCAGTTTTTTTATTATGCCCGATATCGGGGCAGAAATCGCAGAACTGGAGAATTCAAATTTAAACCAAAAACAAATTCTTGAGAAGAAAGATAAACTTTTGCAGGATTATGCCATTAAATCGGAAAGAATACATACCATCAACCAGCTATTAAAAGCCTATGCCATGTTTGAAAGAGATGTTGAATATGTGGTTATCGATAACAAGGTGAAAATTGTTGATGAACAAACAGGCCGTATCATGGAAGGGAGAAGGTATTCCGACGGACTACACCAGGCTATAGAAGCTAAAGAAAGGGTTAAAGTGGAAGCTGCTACCCAAACTTTTGCTACTATAACCCTGCAAAATTATTTCAGGATGTACCATAAATTGGCAGGTATGACAGGAACAGCAGAAACCGAAGCAGGTGAACTCTGGAATATCTACAAGCTAGATGTTGTGGTTATCCCTACCAATAGACGTGTAATACGGGATGACAGGGAAGATCTGATTTATAAAACAAAACGAGAAAAATATAATGCAGTAATTGATGAAATAGTCAACCTGGTAGAACATGAACGCCCTGTACTTGTGGGCACTACATCGGTTGAAATATCGGAATTACTAAGCCGTATGCTAAAAATTCGCGGTATTAAACATAATGTCCTTAATGCAAAACTACACCAGCGTGAAGCTGATATTGTTGCTGATGCAGGTAAAGCCCGTACCGTAACAATTGCAACAAACATGGCAGGTAGAGGAACAGATATTAAGCTTTCTCAACAAACAAAAGAAGCAGGAGGTTTGGCAATTATCGGAACTGAAAGACATGAATCTCGGCGTGTTGACCGGCAGTTGAGAGGACGATCGGGAAGACAAGGAGACCCGGGAACTTCACAGTTTTACGTATCGCTTGAGGATGATTTGATGAGGCTTTTCGGATCGGACCGTATCGCTTCTTTAATGGACAGGTTGGGACTCAAAGAAGGAGAAGTTATTCAGCATAGTATGATCACACGTTCTATTGAAAGAGCACAAAAAAAAGTGGAAGAAAACAACTTCGGCATTCGTAAACGCCTTTTGGAATACGATGACGTAATGAATTCACAACGGGAAGTTATCTATACCAGGCGCAAGCATGCCCTTTTTGGAGAACGTATACAGGTAGATATTGCCAATATGATGTATGAAGTATGTGAGAGCCTGGTAAATCAATTTCATGAAAATATCGGATTTGAAGAATTTAAATTTGAGGTTCTTAGAACCCTGTCGGTTGAACCTAATTTTAAGGAAAACGAATATATGAAACTTAACCCTGATGAATTGGCTGGCAAACTCTACGACACTATTACAGAAGCTTATAAAAGAAAACAAGAACTTATTGCCAAACAGGCTTTTCCAGTTATTAAAGATGTATTTGAAAAGCAAGGGAAAGTATATGAAAATATTGTAGTTCCTATTACAGATGGAATTAAAACATACAATATATTGACCAACCTTGAGAAAGCATATAATACAGAAGCTGAAGAGTTAGTTCATGCTTATGAAAAGACACTTACACTTGCCTCAATTGATGAAGCCTGGAAAGAGCACCTTCGTGAACTTGATGACCTGAAACAAGCTGTGCAAAGTGCAACATATGAACAAAAAGATCCATTGTTAATTTACAAATTTGAGTCGTTTGAATTGTTCAGGAATATGCTTGACAGGATAAATAAAGAAGTTGTTGGAGTGTTAATGAAAGGCCACATTCCCATAAGAGATTCTTCTGGTATTAGGCAGGGACAATCACCTAGAAGGCTTGATATGAGTAAACTTGAAACTTCAAAAAGTGAATTTCAATCTTCATTGGGTGGAGACAATGGCTCTCCTGATAAAAAAGAACAACGAGTACAACCTGTGAGGGTTGAGAAAAAAGTAGGCCGAAATGACCCCTGTCCTTGCGGTAGTGGCAAAAAATATAAACTATGTCATGGAAGGCCTGGTGTTGGAGCTCAAATCTAAACAACCTGGTTACAATTCAAAATTTATGAAAGGTTTTATTAGGGAATTTCAAGAGAAGGGTAAAACTGCTTCTAATTCGTTATGGTTTGTTTTTCAGGGGGATAATCTACTCATTAATTCAACACAAAAGGAAACCGGTTTAATACCTAAAAGAAAAAGATTATCAGAATTAAATATCAATTCGCAAATAAAACAATATATAGGAAGATATAATAATATTACCTGCTATTCGGTTTTTGTTTCTGATGATACACCGGCACCCGAAAATATGAATTTTTGCAATCTAAGGAGACTCTTCGGAATACTCAATCCCGACATGTTTTATATTGCAGGATATGCAAGGCAGATAATAAGATGGGAGGAAACTACCCAATATTGCGGAAAATGCGGTTCGGTTTTGCAGCCTTTGGAAAGTGAGCGGGCTAAAGAATGTATGAAATGCGGGTTAATTATTTACCCCAGGATATCACCGGCAATTATTGTTTCTATTTTAAAAAAAGAGAAGATATTACTTGCCAGAAGTTCACGCTTCAAAGGTAATATATATAGTGTGCTTGCCGGCTTTGTTGAACCGGGAGAATCACTGGAAGATTGTATCAGCAGGGAAGTAAAAGAAGAAGTTAATATTGAAGTTGAAAATATACGATATTTTGGAAGTCAACCATGGCCATTCCCAGACTCTTTAATGATAGCTTTTATTGCCGATTATAAAGACGGTGAAATTTGCCTCGATAACGATGAGATAATAGATGCCAGTTGGTACTCAAGGGATGATTTACCTGAAATACCCAAAAAGGCAAGTATAGCCAGGGAAATGATTGATTGGTTTGTAGAAACAACCGGAAAGAGATAATCATTTAATTTTAAAGTCGAACTGACTTAAAGCAATATACCTATCCTCATTCCAACCAATGGAACAGTCCCTGTATAACCAAATTTCATAAAGTCATCATTAAAATACCTGGGAGATAGTTCAGAAGTTTTTATAAAGCTATACCGTATTCCTCCTCCACAAAAAAAATCAAGCACTATACGGTCGATAAAAGAGGTTTGGTAACCAATAAAAATATCGGGTCCAGCTTTATTTACAACTGTTTCATGTTCAAAAAGTCCATAACCTATAGCCTCTATATCCAGGTATTCTATTTCTCCCCAACTATAATCCTCATAAGTAATATTAAAATGATTAAAAA
>CAZWGG010000075.1:0-12986 GCA_964633305.1 uncultured Bacteroidales bacterium | reverse complement strand
TATTTAAATTTTGCTGTCATTGGTGAATCCGTGCCAACTGATTCAAAAGGAATACCTTTCTCTTCCAAATAACGGATCATTTTTTTTCTTAAACTATAATAAGGGATGTGCGCAATTGTTGAATCCCATCCTTTTGCAATTTTATCGGGATATATCCAAAAGTGCCCTGATATTAAGCCAATAAATAATATTATGAATCTTGTCTTTTTTAATTTTGAATCTCCCGAAATAACAAATGATAAATAAGTTGTTAGAATGGTAACCAGGATGAAAAAAGGCAAAATATAGCGGTGAGCTGAAAGCACTTTATAAATAAGCATCAAAGGGAAATATATTATTACCGATAAAATTATCAAGATTATAAGAATTCTTGTTTTAGAATCAGGCTTAATTTTTCCTTTTAAAATTCGTAAGACCAAAATCCCCAAGATAATCCAGATAAAAAGCCTGCCAAAGTCGATTATTCTCCAGGCAAGGATACCAATATTAAACATAAACCCTTTAAAATTTACGGGGATAAAACATCCTGACCATGGAGAATTTTCATGTTTAAATATCCAACCTGTATAGTAATAATGGAAAGCATAATATGTAATAAGAATAACTGTAGCGGGAAGGTATTGAGGGATAATTTTGAGTAAATAAGTAAAATATTTTTTGTTTTTATGTAATTTAAATTGCATCAGGTAATCAAAAAGGAAAATTATTACGCATGACATGATTCCCCTATGATGAGTTAGGGATAAACCAAGTATAGAGAAATATAATAAATATCTTTTTCTGTACAAGATTGAATTAACAGAAAGGAAGAAGAAAAAAACCAGGATCAAGTCACTTGATACTACAACTATTTGTGATAGCAAGACCGTATCAATTAACAATAGTACAAGAGTATAGGTTATAAATTTTTGATCGTTTGCAAAAAATTTCAGAAAATTAAAAAATTGGTAAATTAATCCAAAGGCAAAAGGGATCATTAATAAGTGGGTAATAGCAATATGCATACCGAATATTTTCCATAAAAGAGCAATAAATACACTTAGAGCTGGGATATTGCCAGTATCTATAGAATTCGGAAATTTCAGATTAAACCCATTTTCCAGGAGCCAAAATGCCCGTCGTGAAATAAGAATATCTTTATCCCAAAAAAAAGGATTATTGATAACTACAACAATTATTAGTACATAAAAAATATAGAAAGGAAGAAGTTTCAAGTGATTTCCACATAATTTATTTTTTTTGGTCATAAGTGGTGTTATAAACTAAAAAAAATATAATAAACAGATAATAGTATTTATTATTCTGCTAGTTAAGGTTTAAAACTCATCCTTTCAACGCTTCTGCTCCACTCACGATTTCAAGTATTTCATTGGTAATTGAAGCTTGTCGTGCTTTATTATAATACAGTTGCAGTTCACGAATAAGTTCGGTCGCATTGTCTGTAGCTTTGTGCATGGCTGTCATACGGGCGCCGTGTTCGGAAGCATGAGAATCGAGCAAAGCTTTATAGAATTGAATTTTCAGTGATTTTGGGATTAGTTCCTTAATTATGCGTTCTTTAGATGGTTCAAGGATGAAGTCTAGATGTGTTTCAAATCTATTTTCTTCTTTTTCTTCTCGCGTAATTGGAAGAAATTGTTCATGCACTAATTCCTGTGAGGCAGCATTTTTGAATTGGTTGTATACCAGTTCAACCTTATCATATTTACCTTTAACAAATTCATCCATTATACCTGAAACCACAGGTATAACATTTTCAAAAGTTAATTGATCGAATAAATCATTATAGCGTTGGGTTATAACATATTGTTTTGTTTGAAGCAGATCAGCCCCTTTCTTTCCTATAGTAACAATATCAAGGTTATTCTTTTCTTTAATCGATGCGTAATTCTCATCAATTACTTGCATAGTAAGTTTAGCCACATTTGAGTTAAAAGCGCCACAAAGCCCACGGTTTGAAGTAATAACAACCATCAATACACGATTGGTCTCCCTTTCAGTGGCAAACATGTTGTCGCTATTATTTTCCAACGAAGCATTAAGATTTTCTAATATTTCATTTAGCTTGTTGGCATAAGGACGCATTCGAATAATAGCATCTTGTGCCCTTCTTAATTTGGCAGCAGATACCATTTTCATCGCGCTTGTAATTTGCCTGGTCGATTTGACTGAAGCTAACCGGGTGCGTATTTCTTTAAGATTGGCCATTACAGGATAAATGGATTACTACAAATTATTCATACTTGTATTTTTCAGCAATCTCAAGGGCTATTGCTTCAAGCAACTTTTGGGTTTTTTCATCAAGTTTACCTTCCTTAAGTTCTTTAAGTATATTTTTGTGTTTTAATTCAAGAAAATCAAGATATTCTGTTTCAAACTCTTTCACTTTACCAACAGGAACATCTTTTAAAAGGCTCCTTGTACCGCAAAAAATAATTGCAATTTGCTTCTCAACAGCCATAGGAGAAAATTGTCCCTGTTTGAGGATTTCCACGTTTTTTGCACCTTTGTCAAGAATAGCCATGGTTGCAGCATCAAGATCGGACCCGAACTTGGCAAAGGCCTCGAGCTCCCTGTATTGGGCCTGGTCGAGTTTTAAGGTACCTGCCACTTTTCTCATCGATTTTATTTGCGCTGCCCCACCAACCCTTGAAACGGATATACCTACGTTTATTGCAGGACGTACACCTGCGTTAAAAAGGTTAGATTCCAGGAATATCTGTCCATCAGTAATAGAAATTACATTTGTAGGGATATATGCTGAAACATCACCAGCTTGTGTTTCAATAATTGGTAAGGCTGTAAGAGAGCCACCGCCTTTTACCATAGGGTGGAGAACATCCGGCAAATCATTCATTTGAGCTGCAATATCATCATTTTCAATAATTTTTGCGGCCCTTTCCAATAATCTTGAATGGAGATAAAACACATCACCCGGGTAAGCTTCTCGTCCGGGAGGCCTTCGCAAAAGCAATGAAACTTCACGGTATGCAACAGCTTGCTTTGAGAGATCATCGTAAATGATAAGAGCAGGCTTTCCGGTATCGCGAAAATATTCACCAATAGCACAACCGGCAAATGGGGCATAAAATTGCAAAGCCGCGGGTTCTGCAGCTGTTGATGCCACAATAACCGTATATGCCATGGCTCCTTTTTCTTCCAGTGTTTTAGCAATATTTGCCACAGTTGATCCTTTTTGACCGATGGCTACATAAACACAATATACAGGCTCACCTTTATCATAAAATTCTTTTTGGTTAATTATAGTATCAATAGCTATAGCTGTTTTTCCGGTTTGACGGTCACCAATAATAAGTTCCCTTTGTCCCCTGCCAATAGGGATCATAGCATCAATTGGTTTAATACCGGTTTGCAGAGGTTCATTTACCGGTTGACGGTAAATTACTCCCGGTGCTTTTCGTTCAAAGGGTATTTCGTACAATTTTCCATGAATAGGACCTTTTCCATCAAGAGGTTCTCCCAGGGTGTTAACAATACGGCCTAATAATCCTTCGCCAATATTTATAGAGGCAATTCTTTTTGTACGTTTAACCGAATCACCTTCCTTAATTTTTTCTGATGCACCTAAAAGAACAGCGCCCACACTATCTTCTTCAAGATTTAATACTATGCCCATAACTCCCGAATCAAATTCAATTAATTCGTTTGATCTTACATTATCTAACCCATGAATACGGGCAATTCCATCACCAACTTGTAATACTGTACCTATTTCCTCTAATTCAACGGTAGTATCAATACCTTGTAAATGTTGTTTTAATATTTTAGATACTTCAGAAGGTTTTAAAACTGTCATTATATAATTCTTTAAGTTATCGTATTATTTAGTAAGCAACTCTTTTTTTATTTTATTCAGATGATTTGCTACACTAGCATTTATTTGTTGGTCTTCAATTCTTAATATAAATCCTCCGATTATTTTTTCATCTGTTTCTTCTCCCATTTCAATTTTAACATCCAGTTTTTTGGTAATGCTTTTTAAAATTGCATTTCTCAGCTCATCGTCAACAGGTTGGGAGGTTATAAGTTTTGCTGATTTTATATTCTTTTCTTTTTTAAATAAGTCAATATAAACGCGGGCTATCGAACCCAAATACATTTCTCTTTTATTTCGTATGATTAAATTAAAAAGATCGAGAGTAGATTTAGTCACATGGTTTTGAAAAATGGATGTTAAAATTTCATTCTTTTTAGAAAGACTAATAACAGGATTATGAATTAACATGTCAAATTCAGGCACATTTGATATAACGTTAATAATAAGTTGCATATCAAATTTTACCTGCTCATGTATGTTTCTCTCTTTTGCCAGCAAAAAAAGCGCTTTAGCATATCGCACAGAAATTTTACTTTCGTTCATCAGCCGTTCAGTTTAATTTAACGTCACGAAGTGATTTTTCAATTAATTCCCGCTGTTCTGCATTTTCGGTTAATCGCTGGTGCAGTACTTTTCCGGCTATATCAATTGAAAGGGTTACAATTTGTTCTTTCATTTCATTAATTGCCGTTTCCTTTTCTCCTCTTATGGTTTGTTTTGCCAATTCAATAAGCTTTTTAGCCTCCTTAGTTGCCTGGTTTTTTGCTTCTGTAATAATTGATTCTTTCATATCCCTGGCTTCTTTTATTATTTTATCCCGTTCAAGTTTACCTTCGGCTATTATTTTTTCATTATCCGCTTGTAACCTCGACATTTCTTCTTTAGCATTTCTCGCAGCTTGCAAAGCCTCCTCAATAGAATTTTCTCTTTGTTTAAGGTAAGAGAGGATAGGACGCCAGGCATATTTTGCAAGGATAAAAAACACCAATCCAAATGCAATGGTCGTCCAGATAATTGTTCCAAATCCCGGTTGTAATGTTTCCATAGTTAAAAGAGATTTTAAAAATTATTGAAGTTAAGTAACAAATCCGGTACAGACCAACCGTTTGTACCGGATTTAAGTTATTAACCTAAAGCCATAAGGCAAACAACAACAGCGAACAATGACACACCTTCTATAAGGGCTGCGGAAATAATCATATTTGTCCGAATATCTCCTGCCGCTTCAGGTTGGCGTGCTATGGCTTCCATTGCCGTGCCTCCAATACGTCCGATACCAATACCAGCTCCAATGGCTGCAATTCCTGCACCTATTGCACCGCCAAGGCCCGAAAGACCTTCAACTAATAATACAGATAAAATTGACATAATTAAACATATTTATAAATATAAAACTTAATGATGTTCTTCTACTGCCATTCCAATATATAGAGCAGATAAAAAAGTAAATACAAATGCTTGTATAAATGCAACCAATAGTTCGAGAAACATCGTGAAAAGCAGAAATAATAATGATAATGGGGAAACACTGTAGCCTATTGCCGGACTTATTTCTCCAAACACAAAAATCAGGCTTAAAAAGCCAAGAGTTATAAGATGACCTGCTGTGATGTTCGCAAACAGACGTATCATTAAAACGAATGGTTTTGTAAAAACTCCAAATAATTCAATTATTGGCATTATAGGGAGAGGAAATTTAAGCCAAAATGGCACTCCAGGGGTATTAAAGATATGTTTCCAGTAGTTTTTATTTCCACTGAAATTAGTGATAACCATAGTAAAAAGTGCCAGTACTCCTGTTACGGCCAGGTTTCCTGTTAAATTTGCCCCTCCTGGAGGAATTGGAATTAACCCAAGCATATTGTTGAACCATATAAAAAAGAATATCGTTAATAAATAAGGAGTATACTTTTCATATTTATGACCAATAGACGGTTTAGCTACTTCATCGCGAATAAAGAGAATAACCGGTTCAAGTAATGATTGAAGTCCCTGGGGAGACCTGCCTGCATTTTTTTTATATGATTTGGCAACCGTTAGAAATATTGCAATAAGTAAGAATACGCTAAACCATAACGCTACAATGTTTTTTGTGATAGAGAGGTCAAATGGTGGTTTTTCAGATTCTTCTCCATTTGGATTAATTTCAATTATTTTACCCTTATTGGTCTCTTCTTGTCCAAGAATATAAGTAAAGCCGTTTTTTTTATATGTAGAATGCCCGTGGTGAAGCTTACTGAAATTAAAAGTAATAAATCCGTTTTCTTTGCTAATGAGTATTACAGGTAAAGGCACACTGATATGTTTATCTTTATAAGTTAAGATATGCCATTCATGGGCATCACTGATATGCTCAAAAAGAAACTTGTTCGCTTTAAACTTTTTCTTTCCCTGGTTATGTTTTTGGTTATGTTTTATAACTAGGTCTGTTGATTCTTTCCCAAATATAACCGGGGAAATAAGACACGAAAATAACAGAACCAGAATAATAAAAAAATTGCACTTCTTCAACACTACTCTACCTGTTTTTAAATAAAAATAACTATATATAAAGGTAATAAAAACTAATGTGTTTTTTCAACACTATTTTTAAGTCTTTTTGACAGTTTGATATTTGCTCGTACCTCAAAAATCGTGTAAACAATATAAAGTATAAACAATGATATGGCAAAAAAAATGAAATTTTCTTTATTTGTCAAAACATATATGATAAGAAATATAATATAGCTTAAAAATTTTAATAAAAATGAACCCAAGTACGCATTGCCAAAATTTATTTTTTTTTTGGTTTGTGTGATTATTAAAATAGAATGGCTGATTAAATGAATAAGATAAAAAAACAATAATAATCCCCAGAAGACTGGCGAATAATACTTAGCAAGGTAGGTTTTAAAAAGAATAAAGGCTGTTATAGCCATAATAAAAGTGAGGAGACTAAGGTTAATATAATATTTCCCCAGGTTTTTATTCATTACTCACAACTACTTTTGTTT
Source organism: uncultured Bacteroidales bacterium (assembly GCA_964633305.1). Taxonomy (GTDB): domain Bacteria; phylum Bacteroidota; class Bacteroidia; order Bacteroidales; family UBA10428; genus CAZWGG01. The sequence continues at coordinate 6,155 of CAZWGG010000075.1, read as the reverse complement.
TATAAGGTCTTTAATTACATAATAAATGGCCAGTACAACAGCCAGTAATGAAAAAATGGCTGTAAACACAGGTTTATTTGTGTTCAGCCACTTATCTGTTTTAATTCCGCCAAAAACACCAGCGAGAATAATTACAATCATTTGAAATCCAATGCTTGTATACTTGGCATAATTATTTAGGCTTTCCTTGTTCTTTAGTTTCTTTTTCAAGTATTTTTGGTTCTGCATTTGAAATAGAAGTATCAGAGCTCATATTGCAGTTTCCGGTGAATTTTGCACCGGGTTCAATAGCCAGTTTCCGGGCAATAATATCACCTTTGATATTTGATGTTGCTTTAAGTGCCAAAAGTTCGGATACAATTATTTTACCCTCTATATTACCTTCAACATCAGAATTTTTACACTGGATTTCACCTTTTACCAATCCAGTTTCACCAATTACTAGCTTTCCTTTGGTTTTTAAATTACCGGAAAGGCTCCCGTCAATGCGTATATCTCCATTTGAATGTATGTCACCATGAATTTCTGTGCCAATACCAAGCAGGTTAATCGCATTGTTTTCAATTTCAGTATATTTTGCCATGGGTTTTTATTTAAACAATTACTATATTGTAACTCTAAAAACAAAGATAAGAATTACATTTAGAATCTTGAACGTATTTTTTTTCAAATTATTATGAAAGATAATATAGCCCATATCTCGAAAATTTAGGTAAATGTTATTTCCCCCCGTCATATGCCCATTTTAAGTAAGTAGAGCCCCATGTAAATCCGGCGCCAAATGCAGTAAGAATGATTTTATCACCTTTTTTAAGATTATTTTCAAAATCCCAAAGACACAACGGGATAGTAGCAGCTGTAGTATTTCCGTATTTTTCAATGTTTATTAGTACCTGTTTTGGGTCAATACCCATTCTTCTGGCCGTAGCATCAATAATGCGCATATTTGCCTGATGAGGCACAAACCAGGTAAGCTCTTCCGGAAGTATATTATTCCGTTTCATAATTTCAACCGAGATATCTGCCATTTTCGACACAGCCAATTTGAATACTGCCTGTCCTTCTTGATATACAAAGTGTTGCCGTTCATCTACTGTTTTATGTGAGGCAGGGTTAAGCGATCCGCCAGCTTTGCAATGTAAATATTTGTGACCTGAACCATCAACACCATTTATAGTATCAATTATTCCATATTCTTCATTGGCAGGCTCTAATAATACTGCGCCTGCTCCATCACCAAAAAGCGGACAAGTTGTGCGGTCAGTATAGTCGGTAATAGCCGACATCATATCTGCACCCACAACAATAACCTTTTTATATCCTCCCGATTCTATAAACCGACGTCCTGTTTCAAGGGCAAAAACAAAACCTGAGCATGCAGCACTAACGTCATAGCTAAATGCATTTACAAAACCTAATTTATGGCTAATCAGGTTAGCCGTGGCTGGGAATGGCATATCAGATGTAATAGTGGCACAGACAAGAAATTCGATTTCTTCGGGTTTTGTATTAGTTTTTTCAAGAAGTTTTGATATGGCTTTGGCAGCAAGATCGGATGTAGCCTGTCCCTTTTCTTTACATATTCTTCTTTCCTTAATTCCTACACGTTGCATGATCCACTCATCGCTGGTATCAACCATTTGGCTTAATTCATGATTGTCTAGAACACCTTTTGGGACATATCCGCCAATCCCGGTAATTGCTGCTCTAACTTTTTTCATTGTTAATAGCTTCTTTTATTCGTTGGATAAGTTTTGCATCTGTTACGTCAACGGTATGCATGATCATATTTTTAATTGCAATTTCATTTGAAATTCCATGTCCAATAACAACAGGAGCATTTATTCCAAGCACAGGTGTACCTCCATAATTAACAAAGTTGAATTTATTAAAAAATTCATCTTCTATTTTTCTTTCTTTAATTAGGTTATAAAATGCCTCGGCTTCTTTTAACATGATGTTTCCTACAAATCCATCACAAACTATAACATCAACATTTTTATTAAAAAGATCATTACCTTCAATATTTCCAATGAAGTTGAAATCATCTGTGCCTTTCATTGCCTGGAAAGCTGCTTTGGCCTGTAAATTTCCTTTTTCTTCTTCTGATCCTACATTTAGGAGACCTACTTTAGGAATTGCTATGTTATAAACATATTCGGCATATAAAGATCCCAGTATGGCGTATTGATAAAGAACATCGGGTTTACAATCAAGATTTATTCCTGCATCAAGCAAAATGGTAGGGGAATTTGATGCTTTAGGGAAAGCAATTGCGATACTAGGTCTAATGACTCCAGGAACCGATTTAACAATATGCATGGCCCCCACCAGCATAGCCCCAGTGTTTCCGGCACTGGCAAAAGCATCGAGTTTTCCTTGGCTGAGAAGTTTAAAACCCAATACTATACTGGCATTTGGTTTTTGAGAAAAAGCTTTTGCCGGATAATCACTCATTGCAATCGTATCACTAGTATGAACAATCTCAAATTGTTCACTACTAAAATTTTCACGTTTGCATATAGTTTTAATTTTTTCTTGATCGCCTATTAATACAAGTTTTTTATCCTTTGGGAGGGATTTAGTAGCTAAGATTGCACCCATAACTGTTGCTTCGGGAGCAAAATCACCGCCCATAATGTCAACACCAATTTTCATCTTGAAATGGATTGAAATTCTGGTTTAAACTACTGCTTCCTTTTCAATTGCCAGTTTACCTTTGTAGTATCCACATTCAGGACAAACCCTGTGGTACTGAACCGCTGATTTGCAGTTTTGACAAGTAATTAACGTCGGTGCAATAGCTTTGTGATGTGTCCTTCTTTTATTTTTTCTTTGTTTTGATGTTTTTCTTTTTGGATGTGCCATATTTCTTATTTAATAAGGTTATAGTAATTTTTTTAATTTATCCCAAGTATGATTATTTGACATAGTCGTATTTCTACCCGAATGTTTTTCTATGTGTTTGAGCATTTCAATGTTACAAGTTGATTTTCCATTTTTATCAGGGTGAACCCGTTTATATGGAAGACTTAAACAAATGCTTTCATATATATATTGTTTCAAATCAATTTCCTGATCATCAGGATGAAGAAATATTACTTCTTCTGATATGTCATTATCCGCAACGTTTTCACTAAACTTCACAAATAATTTCCCTTCAAATTCCAATTCTTGTTCATAATATTCCAAACATCTGTCACATTGAATAGTCACATAACCCTCAATGAAGATATCTAATACCAATAAATTTACTTTTTTATCCAAACAGATTTTGGTTTTTAAATCTCCTGATTTTATCTCAAGATTTTTAAATTCATCAAAGAACTCTTCTGAAACTTCAGATTCGAAGTTGTATACTTTGTCTTTTAATCCACCAAAAGGAATAATATATTGATTCCTAGTTTTCAATCCCGTTAACTAAAAGTGGTGCAAAAGTATTAATATTTATCAGAATATAAAAAGAAAAATTTGTGAATGAGTTATTGAAAAGATAATCAGAAATATAAGTGAGTAAGAATAAGAAAAATCAGGAAATAAATTATATATTATTATTGAATAAAGTGCTTTTCAATAGTTTCGATTAAGGTATCAATAAAATAGTCATCTTTAATAACGTATTTCATGGCCCCGCTGGCAATACATTGTTTTATAAGGCCTGGATCTTTTTCACGACTAAGAATTACTACAGGTATTCTTTTTTCTAATTCATTTATTTTTTCAAGTATTTCTAATCCCGACATGCTGCTAACATTATCATCATTAAGATAGTAATCAAGAACAACAAGATTTGGGTTTAAATGTAAATTTTCAATACACTCTTCCCCTGAAAAATATGACTTTACTTCATATCCATCCCTGCATTTGAATGTATACTCCATCAAATTTAGCATCATTTTATCATCATCCACAAAGAAAATAAGCTTGTCGCTCATTATTAGCTTATGTTTTTGACAGTACTATTTTAGTTTTATTATACGATAGAAATTAGAATTGTTATATTAAAATCAAAATAAATTTAGACAAAAGTAAAATATGTTATGTAAAAGTTAGAAAAATACATGATGTTTGCACAAGAGAAAATCATTAAAAGCATTATAATTTAGTAGTTAAACCCACTGTAAACCAAGCAATACTATATCCTACCTCACCAAACACAGCTATTTTTTCAGTAAAATAATATTTACCTCCCACGAGTAAGGAAAATACCAAGTCAGTATTAGAGTCTTTTTCATCTACGTTAAAATATTGAGTTTCACCGTACAATTTACCTTGATTCAATCTAAGTCCTAACATCACTGCTCCATAAGTGTCAAAATCTTCAATAATTTCATAATGATAAGTTCCCCTGGCAGCTCCAACAATAGATGTATATTTATAACCATAGTCATAATAACCGGTTAAAAAATACCTGCTTTTATAGCTTGCAATTCCAATTAATCCGCCAATACTCAATACTCCCGGCCCTATATCATCTCTAAAACCATAATCTAATGATACTGAAACAGGAGGTAAAGTTGTAGAAAAACCTATACCGTGATACCATGTAGCACCAAATCCAATACCTAAATTTAAATCTTTGTCTCCAGCAGAGAAAGATTGACTTTTTAATTGAAAACTCGGTGTACAAAGTAAAAATAATACAACTAGTAAGGAACCAGTAAGAGGGCAAAAAATTCTTTTTTTCATAAATATTATTTTTTAATTATTAACGATTAAAACACAAAAGTACAAAATAGTAATATATGAGGTATGAGTTGGTGTGTATTTTTGTAAACTTATTTGTAACTGTTGATAAAAGGGTAAAAATTTTACATCAATGTTATTCTTATGAACAAATAAAATTCATAGGAAAAACTCTGTAAGCGTATTTGAAAATTAGTTTATTTTGGATTAAATTTATATGTAGTGAAAAGAAAATAGTAGATTTGCAATTATTTTTAAAAAAATTAATGATGGCACAACATGTAGGTGAAGTGATACAGGTAATTGGACCGGTTGTTGATATAAGTTTTGAAAGTACAAAAGGTGAAATGCCCAAAATATTCGACGCTTTGGAAATTAAACGTGAAGATAATAGTATTCTTGTTGTTGAATGTCAGCAGCATATTGGGGAGAATACCATCCGGGCTATTGCAATGGATTCTACGGACGGATTAAAGCGGGGGATGAAAGCAGTTGCTACCGGGGGAGCTATAAAAATGCCCATTGGGGACCAGATTAAAGGCAGGTTGTTAAATGTTATAGGCGAACCTATTGATGGTATTGGAAAGCTTGATAAATCCAAAGGGTACGAAATACACACGAAACCGCCAAAACTTGAGGATTTGTCAACAGAAACAGAAGTACTGTATACCGGCATAAAAGTAATTGATCTACTTGAACCTTATTCAAAAGGAGGGAAAATAGGGCTATTTGGAGGAGCAGGTGTTGGTAAAACGGTTATTATAATGGAGTTAATTAATAATATTGCTAAAAAATATTCCGGGTTATCAGTATTTGCCGGAGTAGGCGAACGTACCAGAGAAGGTAACGATCTTCTTCGTGAAATGATAGAGTCTGGTGTAATAAAATATGGTAGCGCCTTTAGAAAAAGTATGGAAGAAGGAAGCTGGGATTTGTCAAAATTAGATCGTGAAGCCTTAAAACAATCGCAGGCCACATTGGTTTTCGGACAAATGAATGAGCCTCCCGGGGCACGTGCAACAGTTGCATTATCCGGACTTTCAGTTGCCGAATCATTCCGTGATGGGGACGAGGAAAGCGGGGGAAGGGATATTTTATTTTTTGTTGATAATATCTTTCGTTTTACACAGGCTGGCTCCGAAGTATCGGCATTACTAGGGCGTATGCCATCTGCTGTAGGATATCAGCCAACGCTTGCTACTGAAATGGGACTCATGCAGGAGCGTATTACTTCTACAAAAAGAGGGTCTATTACTTCGGTACAGGCAATATATGTTCCTGCCGACGACCTTACAGATCCTGCACCGGCTACTACATTCTCTCACCTCGATGCAACTACTGTTTTAAACCGTAAAATTTCTGAGCTTGGAATATATCCGGCCGTTGATCCCCTGGATTCTACTTCTCGTATTCTAACACCAATAGTTATAGGAGATGCACATTACAATACTGCCCAAAAGGTGAAAGAA
>CAZWGG010000074.1:0-13030 GCA_964633305.1 uncultured Bacteroidales bacterium | reverse complement strand
CTAAAGATGCAGGAATATGTAAGGCGTACTCCCTTTCTATCTCTTCATAAAAAAATGAATAATGTTGAGCGTATAATACATTTGAAAAAACTATAATCATAGAACCCAGCAGATACTTTTTACATTTCAATATTACATTTTTAATATACTTTTTCATAATTTTTTAAAGATATATACCTTATTAAATTCGACATTTTTATATTAAAACCACTAAACTTTTTTTTACCCTATAAAAAATCAGTTTTTATCATCATCAAATTCACAAACAAGTTCTTCAATTACTTTTGGATAATGAATATATTCCAACTCGTGAACCTTTGATGCAAGTGATTCAGGAGTATCTGAAAGTTCAACATTGCATTTGGCCTGAAAAATAATCTTTCCTTTGTCATATTCATTGTTCACAAGATGAATTGTAATTCCCGATTCTTTTTCATAGCTATCAATTACTGCCTGGTGCACTCTCATTCCATACATCCCTTTTCCTCCGAATTTTGGCAATAAAGCCGGATGTATATTGATGATTTTGTTTGGATAGGCATTTATAAGGTATCCTGGTATAAGCCACAAAAATCCGGCAAGAACAATCCATTCAATATTATTATTCTTTAAAAAAGTTAGAATTTTATCAGGTTCATAAAAATCTTTCCTGTTAAAAACTAATGTAGGTACATTAAGCATTTTTGCCCTTTCAAGAACATATGCATCTTCCTTATTTGATAGAATATATTCAACTGAAATTTTTCCAGAGCCCTGGAGCCTCTTTACTATATTTTCTGCATTAGTTCCCGATCCCGAAGCAAATATTACTATTTTTACCGTTTTCATAATTAAAATACATTTTTTTATTATGTTCATAAAAATATTAAAACATTTATATTCAATATATGAAAACAAGTTATTTTTAAAAGAATTTTAACTTAAACCCATAATTTTGAATAAGAAAAATATTTTTTTATTTGATTTTTTTCATTTTTGCATTTTCTTTGCACAATTAAATTTTAAATTATTAATTAAAAATTGTTATTATGTCCGACATTGCATCAAGAGTAAAAGCAATTATCGTTGATAAGCTTGGCGTAGATGAAAACGAAGTGACACCTGAAGCTAGTTTTACTAATGACTTAGGTGCAGACTCACTTGATACAGTTGAATTAATCATGGAGTTTGAAAAAGAATTCAACATTGGTATACCAGATGATCAAGCTGAAAACATTGCTACCGTAGGCGAAGCAATTAAATACATTGAAGAAAACGCGTCGTAAGATTTTAAAAATCAAGAGCTTTTATGGAATTAAAGCGAGTAGTAATTACAGGATTGGGAGCGATAACACCAATTGGTAATAACACGAAAGAATTTTGGGAAAATCTGGTTAAAGGTATTAGTGGTGCTAATATCATTACCCGTTTTAATCCAGAAAAGTTTAAGACAAAGTTCGCTTGCGAGGTTAAAAACTTTAATCCCGAGGATCACTTTGACAGGAAGGAAGGTCGTAAACTTGATTTGTTTACCATGTTTGCTATGGTTTCAACAGCTGAAGCTGTTAAAAATGCAAAGCTTAACATGGACGATATTGACCTTGACCGTGTCGGAGTGATTTTCGGGTCTGGTATTGGTGGATTCGGAACATTTCATTCTGAATTGAAGAACTATATCATCGGCGATGGAACTCCCAGATTTAATCCTTTTTTTATACCAAAAATTATTTCTGACATTGCTGCTGGTCAAATTTCAATGAAATATGGTTTCAGGGGGCCAAACTATGCAACAGTATCTGCATGTGCTACTTCAACTCATAGTATTATAGATGCTTTCAATCTCATTCGACTTAACAAAGCCGATATGTTTGTTGCTGGCGGATCAGAAGCTGTTATCAATGAACCCGGGGTTGGAGGATTTAATGCAATGCAAGCCCTTTCTACCAATAATGAAGAATATCGAACTGCTTCACGTCCATTTGATCAAAGCCGTGATGGTTTTGTAATGGGCGAAGGCGCCGGAACATTAATACTTGAAGAACTTGAGCATGCTAAAGCCCGTGGTGCCACTATATATGCCGAATTAATTGGCGGAGGCATGACAGCCGATGCTCATCATCTTACAGCGCCGCATCCTGAAGGTATTGGCGCTGCAAATGTTATGAAACTTGCCATTGAAGAGGCAAACATAAAACCTGAAGAAATTGACTATATTAATGTTCATGGTACTGCAACACTACTTGGTGATATATCTGAAACAAGAGCTATAAAAAAAGTCTTTGGTGAACATGCATACAAATTGAATATCAGCTCTACCAAGTCTATGACAGGCCATTTACTTGGTGCAGCCGGGGCAGTTGAAGCTATTGCCGCTATAATGTCAATTAAACATGGTATTGTACCTCCAACAATCAATTTTACAACATTGGATGCTGAAATAGATCCAAAATTGAACCTTACTATTAACAAGGCTCAAAAAAGGGTTGTAAATATTGCACTAAGTAACACTTTTGGTTTTGGAGGACATAATAGTTCAATCGTGGTTAAAAAATTTACTGAATAAAATTTTGTGTTAAATTCAGTATTACGGCAGAAAAAATATCTCTATCCTCCAGTAAAAAACTTCACTAAGTTACTTAAAAGAATTATTGGGTTTTTCCCAAGTAATTGTAAATTATACCAATTAGCATTAGTCCATAAATCTATATCACAATGTATTTTTAATGATATCAGTATCAACAATGAACGTCTCGAATATTTAGGAGATGCAATTCTTGATGCTATAATCGCAGAATATCTTTTTCAAAAATTTCCTGATAAAGATGAGGGATTTCTTACCCAAATGCGATCTAAAATCGTTAATCGCGATAATCTTAACTACATTGCAATTAAGCTGGGTATTCCGAATATTATGCAGTCAAAACTAGCGAGTGATAATCATAAATCGTTATATGGTGATGCCCTGGAGGCTCTTATTGGTGCTCTATATATCGATAAAGGATATAAAAAGACCAAGGCAATCGTACTCGAACGAATAATACAAAACCATATTAGTTTAAACAAACTCCAGCTTACAGAAAGTGACTTTAAAAGCCGCATCATCGAATGGGGACAAAAAAATAAAAAAGATATAAACTTCACCTGTTATGAAGAACAGAATGAAAACTCAATCATTTTTATATCTCATTTACTCATTGTTGATGAAGTAGTCGGACGAGGAACAGGAACTTCAAAAAAGGAAGCAGAACAAAATGCGGCTAAACAGGCATTGGAAATTATTGAAGAATAACAATACAAGTAATTTTGAAAAAAAAAATTCATAAACTTTCAATTAATCCTGAAATTGATTTTCGATTAATTGGTATTTCATCACATGAAAATGATTACAGGATTAGTTGGGCAATTAATAAACAATTACGGATGAATCTTACCCAAACTGAAAATTTAAAAATATTTAACAGGAAACTTCAACAAGAGCAAGAATTCGGCGTTTTTTCATTTGAAGATGAAGAAAGATTTCTTAAATATAACTTAATCTCTAACAGGTGTAATGATGGATTTTTACTTCATGATCTCAAGAATATTGATTTTTTTATACAAGTCTTTGGAGAAATAACTGATCCCCAATTTCAAAACTTAATTAAGCAGTTAAGACAAATTGATATTATTACTGCAGCATTCATTATTATTGACTTACCTGCTAAATCAATGGAAAAATTAATATTTTAATCCTGTTAATTTTATCTAAAATTAATTTTCACCTCTTTTTTAGGATTTAGTCGATGACAAAAATCATCTTATCAAGGTAATAAATGTCATAGTAAGAAAATTATGATCAATAGAGGTATCGGTTAAATTTGTGTTAGGTATTATTATAAAATATTAATCATATTGCCTTTTACCATCCCTAATTCTAACTGGTATATGAAGAAAGTTACAGACAGTGATGTAGTAAGGTATATTAAGTTACTTAAAAGCAGGGAAGAGTGGTTGATATGCAGAATATTAGAATATGCCAAAAAACATGGTTTTACAAAATATACATCAATGTTGCAAGAAACATGGAGATCATCAATCCAAGGAATTTCCGAATCCTTAATTAAAGGAGCTACTTCTTTCAAAAAGGCCATTCCTGAGTTACATCCCGATGAGAAATATATCAATGATCCGGTTTTGGCTTTTGAATTACTCGAAGCTCGGAAACACCGTGAAAGAGGAGTTCCTCTTAGTATGTATATTGGATTAATGAAGTACTATAAACAAACCTATATCGATTTAATTGAAAAATCGGAATTTGATAAGGCAACGAAAAACTATTTCAGGCTATTTACAGAAAGATGCTTTGATCGTATTGAAATTGCTTACATAACAGAATGGTCCTCAAATACTGAGGAAAATCTTTTAGATGAACTTCAATCAACCAACCGGAATTTAACAAATGAAAAGAACAAATACCATACAATTTTTGAAAGTTTCTATTCGCCTCTCATTATATTGGATGATGATAACAGGGTTGTAAATTTTAATTTTGCTGCCTTTCAGTATTTTGCAGATATTCAAATTGCTGGTGAATTATATTATCAAAGTAATAAATCTAGTAAAGCATTTGGCATAATAAACCAACGATTAGACGATTTTATAAAAAGTTCTTTGAGTGAACTTGCCTTTGAGACTTATCTTAATACTGATAAGGGACAAAAATTTTTCCTGGTGAAATTGAAGAAAATGTTTGATGTTTGTGAAAAATTCAGGGGTACTGTATTAATTCTTGATGATCTTACTGAACGCAAAGAAATGGAACGTCAACTTGAAGCGGCTAAACTTAAAGCCGAAGAGGCTGATCAATTAAAAACTGCTTTTCTTGCTAATATGTCTCATGAAATAAGAACCCCAATGAATGCTATAATAGGTTTTTCCGACTTACTCATCAATGATGCTATCAAAGAAAAAGAAAGAAAAGAATATTTAAAACTTATTCAAAAAAGTGGAAATAACTTACTTAAAATTATTGATGATATTATTGATGTAGCAAAAATTGAATCAAAACAATTAAAGGTAAGGCCAACAGAATGCAAATTATCAGAGATATTTAATGAACTATCTTCAATATTTCAAAATGCTATCCACAAAATTAACAAACCAAACATTGAACTCATCCAAAATATTGATGATTCAGAAAACGATTTAGTTATTAAAACAGATGCCGGCAGATTGAAGCAGGTTTTCAACAATTTAATTAGTAATGCAATCAAATTTACAGATAAAGGATATATTGAATTTGGCTATAAGCAATTAGATGAAAAACATGTTTATTTCTTTGTGAGAGATACGGGAATTGGTATACCCCAAGAAAAGCAAGAAGAAATATTTAAAAGGTTTGTTCAAGTTGAAGACAATTATACAAAAGATTATGGAGGCACAGGATTAGGTCTTACAATTACCAAAAATATTGTAAACTTATTAGGAGGTGACATTTGGGTAAATTCTGAAATAGGAAAAGGATCAACATTTTATTTCTTTTTGCCATCACAATTTGAAAAAGAATCAACCCTGGATAAACCAAAAATTAAATTTTCTATTCCCAACAAAAAAGTATCACTTAAAAATCACACAATTCTCATTGCAGAAGATGAAGAAACAAATTTTTTATATTTACATGAAATTTTAAAAAGAAATGGGGCAAAAATAATATGGGGGAAAAATGGACTTGAGACAATAAACCTTATTGAAGCCAATTCTAATATTGACTTAGTGCTTATGGATATTAAAATGCCAGAAATAAACGGATTAGAGGCAATTAAATACATTAAAGCTATTCGTCCTGATCTTCCTATTATTGCACAAACAGCTTTTGTAATGGACGATGACAAGGAATTGTGTATACGTGCCGGTTGTGTCGATTTTATATCAAAACCTATAAAAGGAAATAAACTAATTGAAATAATAAATAAGTACTTGGTTTCCAATTACCACACAGCATAGTATGCACAAAATTGAAGTAAAAAAATAGGGATAGATGTTGTCTATCCCCATAAAACCCTAACCTATGATTAAACCCTAAATCTTTTATTGGTAATCTCTAAAATATAATCTTAAAATCATTCAAATCTTATATTAAATTCCCTTGACAAATCTACTACATGATTAAGTTAACAAAAACTAACGTATGTTAAAGATTGTTAAATTATTAAGCCTGAAATAAATCAAGCATTATCTTTGTAATGCAATGAGTAAGAGATGGATTATAATATTATCGGTATTCATGAGTTTGGCTATGATAGGCCTGATATTTGTCCAAACTTATTGGATAAAAAATTCTATTTTGATCAAAGAACAACAATTTGATCAACTGGTAAACAAAATCCTTTCAGACATATCTCTCGAAATACAAAGACAAGAAACAGCTTACCGCATAGTTGATGAAATAAACCCGGTTTTTCTTGATTCCAGTATTTATGCATATGAAAAAAACTATTCTTTTGATACTATTGTATCGAATAATAAAGGCACATTTCAACTACAACATGATTTTCACATCCAAGGCAACTCACAGCAATCTGACTTCCAAGGAAATATTTCAATTGCTCATAATGATAGCGTTATAATCGATAAGAATTTTGGAAAAAATAGTCCCAATAATACAAAACCTTCTAAAAAAAATTCTTATTCAAGCATTAGAGAAAGAATCTTCCAAAGAAAGATGAATTTAATTAATAACATTGTTGATAATATATTCAGGATTAATCCTAAAATTGAGGAGCGTATTAATCCAAAAAAACTTGAAAAAATCATTACAAATTCATTTATTGAAAATGGTATTGATCATCATTATGAATATGCTGTTACAAAATGGAATACTATCCCGGTGTTTAAATCTAACGATTTTATAATTGATAAAGAAACAGAATACTTTAAAGTACAACTGTTTCCTGATGATCTCTATTCAGAATCAAACTATCTTTTGGTATATTTTCCAAATAAAAAAAATTTTTTGTTTAAATCGCTTGGATATATGGCACTATCATCTATAGTGCTTACTTTAATATTAGTAATAAGTTTTTCAATTACACTGTATATCATTTATAAGCAGAAAAAATTATCTGAAATTAGGAATGACTTTGTGAGTAATATGACGCATGAACTGAAAACACCTATCTCAACAATTTCACTTGCTTCACAAATGCTTGGCGATAAAAGCATACCCCTTGAGTCAAAAAATATTGATTATCTTTCATCAATAATAACTGAAGAGAGTAAGAAGTTAGGACATCAAGTTGAAAAGGTACTTCAACTTGCTATTTTTGAAAAAGGTAAATTAAAATTGAAATTCAAAAATGCAGATATTCATGAAATTATCAATAATGTTATTCATACCTTTGCAATACAAATAAAACATAAAAACGGAATCATTATTCCATCACTTCATGCTGAAAATTATAATGTTTTTGTAGATCAGGTACATATTACAAATGCTATTTCAAACCTAATTGATAATGCTATGAAATATTGCTCAAGTGAACCTGAGATTTATATCGAAACCCGAGATGAAAAGGGCTATATTATGATAACGGTAAAAGATAACGGAATTGGAATTAACAAACAAAATTTGAAAAAGATTTTCGAAAAATTTTATCGTATACCAACAGGTAACGTGCACAATGTAAAAGGATTTGGATTAGGATTAAGCTATGTTAAAAAAATAGTAGAAGAACACAAGGGATATATTAAGGTTGATAGTGAACTTTACGAAGGTACCAAGTTTAGAATTTATTTGCCTATACATAAAACTTTAATAAAGCAATGATAAAAATAAAAATACTTTTAGCCGAAGATGACGAAAACTTAGGGTCATTATTAAGAGAATATCTTATTGCCAAGTCGTACGATTGCGATTGGCATGTAAATGGAGAAAAGGCTTATAAAAGCTTTATTAAAAACCATTATGACTTATGTGTTCTTGATATAATGATGCCAGTAAAAGATGGATATACTTTAGCAAAAGAAATAAGAATGACAAATACAGAAATACCGATTATTTTTCTTACGGCTAAATCATTAAAGGAAGATGTTATTGAAGGATTTAAAGCTGGAGCTGATGACTATATATCAAAACCTTTTAGTATGGAAGAGCTGCTTTTTAGGATAGAAGCAGTAATTCGTCGTGCTAAAAAAGATATGATCTCTCCTCAATCGGAATACAAAATTGGGAAGTATCTTTTCGATTCTGATAAACAATTGTTAATATTAGATAATAATATACAAAAGCTAACTACAAAGGAATCAGAACTTCTAAAACTACTCTGTAATAATAAAAACTCGGTACTTGAAAGAAATTTTGCACTAAAAACAATTTGGATTGACGATAATTATTTTAATGCCCGTAGTATGGACGTTTATATTGCAAAACTTAGAAAATATTTAAAAGACGATCAGTCTGTTAAAATATTAAATATTCACGGAAAAGGATTTAAATTAATTGATAGATAATTTAGAAATATTTTATTTTTGTCATTAGTTTAATATTAACATAACATACAATATATGTATGTGCATAAATAACCTAAAGATGTTAAAAACTTAACCTTTCTTTAACTTCATATACAAACCAATACGCTTATTTTCACCTGTTTAATTTCAAAATTTTTTCACATGATTTTCTCAGAACTCCAAAATGCCACAGTGATAATAACACTAGGAAATATAAAAAGACTGAATTATTTAGCCACTGAAAAACTTAAAAACCATTTGCTGTATCAAATTGAAGGACCTGTAAAAGAAGTTTATCTTGATTTGAAGGGTGTAAGTTTTATAGATAGTAGTTCATTTGATTTTTTAAAAAAAGCAGGGCAAATCGCTTCTTCTGCAAGTAAAACATTTAAAGTTTTCAATGTATCAGAAGAGCTAAAAGAGCTTTTTGATTTGGTTAACAAGGATGTATCAATTGCAATTAGTACCAGGGAAGAAATGGCTAACTTGCAGGAAACCGAAGTCTAGCCTAATACAAAATAAGTTCTTCCGCTTATAGTCTTGCGCTTATCGAACCAACCTTTCCATCATAAGTAATACCCTCAACAATGAGGTAGTATGTGCCATTACTATAAGCCGGTAATTCTAACGCAACCTTTGCTTCTCCATCTGAATTGGTTTGAATTATCGGATTCCAGTATAATGTTGTGGGTTTTTGCTTATCATTTGGGATATCCACTTCTGAAAATTTTGGTTGGTAAAACTTTCTGGGCCTTGAGTAACCTAACATTTCAAATTCTATAACTCCTTTTTTCATAAATTCTCCTCTTTTAGTATATATAGCAATTACACCATTGGCCCCCCTTGATCCAAATATAGATGCACTTGACCCTTTCAATATTTCAATCCTGTCAACATCACTTACAGGGATTGACATAATACTACTAACATCATTCATGGGGACACCATCAATAAGGTATAACGGTTCATTACTTCCATAAATAGTTCTAACGCCTCTTATAACCACGCTATTACCACTTACCAATACACCGGGCACTCTCCCTTGTAAAACCTGCAAAATGTTACTATACCCTTCTGATATTTCATCAGAAATGATAACATTATCCGCCTTACCATATATGCTGTTAACCTTGTTCCTTTCATTCTCTTCTTTTTCTTTCTCTCTCATTTCTTTCCTTAATTTAGCAAGCTCTGCTCTCCGATATATTTTATTATTTCTTGTTGAAATCGTTGTGAGATCGTAATCTCCAATGAAGTTAAATACTGGTTCAGGTGTTGTTTTTGGTAATTCAATAACTAAATTTTTCCTTCCTGAAGGCCTAAATGCTTCAATCTTTACATTTACCGAATCAAAATAAATAAGTTTTTCAAAAACAAATTCTCCTTTTTCATCGGATAACTGTGTAAACGCATCATTATATTTATCCATCACTGTTAAAGTAACTTCACAGTTCGGTAAGGGAATTCCAAAAAATTCCCTGGTTATTTTACCATCAATTGTAATTCCTTTTTCTACATGGTGTTCTACTTCTGGAAATTCATTATTTAGTATACTTGTCCAATCAAAACGGCGCCATCCATGTGTAAGCATTAAAATATCGAGAGCTTGATTAGTTTGAGGGCTATTTTCTTTAAAATAGTATAATGGGTCTTCAATAAATCCTTTTAAATCCGAAGTTAATAATAAATAACTCACAATATTTGAATTAAAGCCCTTTTCAATGGTTTTGTCTCCATCAACAATTGCAAGTGAAAAATTAGATGCCACAGGGTTTCCATTACTATCTTTTACCTTGACTGTAAGGTTGGTTTTATCATACACACTATTATTCGAAGTTTCTATGTTAAATAAAATGTTATCGTGGTGATTGATGAATACTAATCTTTCAGCCACAGGAGTTAATCTGCTTGTAAAAGCTGTAACCTGCAAAATTCCTGTAGGGAAAATACCCTTGTCTATTGAAAATTTGGCACTATTATCAGAAAGATTTTGAATGGATTTGTAATAGATTTTTTCCCGCATTTGCCCAATTATAACTATTTCATTTGCAAAATTATCATCTGTTCTAAATTGATTTGAAACCAATTCGACATGTATATATTTTTCATCCGAATCATTAATATGCAAAACCGTCCCAAAGTCCAATGCCCTGGGGACATCCACTTTTATACTTTTATCATGGTATTTTATTACTCCATAATATTTTTTATCTTTCTCAGGTTGAAACCGGAAAAGTCCCATACCATTGTGGATACTGTTAAAAACCACTATTTCTTTTTTATCGGAATTAAATATTGCCCCCTCAACATCTACCCCTTTGCCGAATTTATTAATGGCTTTAAAGGCTACAGTACTTGTTATTCCTATAACAAGGTCACCTCCTTCCGGGAAAAACTGGAAATCAATATCATCAACTAATTTTTCTCTTTTGGAAAGTATCTTTTTATTATTTCTTGCTTCTTTAGGAGATATGAAATTTGAAAACTTGGAATTTGAAACTGAAATATTTTTTGTAAAAAAATATTTAGGATCAAAATTATTCATCCAGTTTGTATAGGCACGTATTTGATAAAGTCCTTGGGGTAAAGTATCGCTAAGAGTAAAATCGCCGGTAGCAAATCCCTTTTTCACCAATAACCTTTTAGTCGTAAAAACTTTTTTATCAGAATTAATAAACTCGATATATAAATTGGTACTGAGTTTGTCAGGCAAATGAGTCGAACCATCAACAAGGTAAGCCTTAAACCAGATATTTTCTCCAACGTTATAGGAAGGCTTATCAAAATGAAGATATACTTTTTGTTGTGGATATGATTCATTAAAATCATCAATCGCTTTGGTAAGCTTTTCAATCCTTGTGTCATTTTCATCTTTGTTTAGTAATACAAATGATGAAAATAAAAACACTCCTCCAAAAATAAATACGTGTCTTAGTTTCATTGTAAAATATCTTAAAGGAAAAATTTTATAATGTTTTAAACAAAAATACAACAATCATTATGTGCTCATGTTCAATAATTTAATATTCATACTGCTTTATACAAGTTCGTGAAATATTTAGTAAAAAACAAGAATGCAATAAGTATTCTTTCTAATATGACAACTAAGAATCTAAAATACCCTATAATATTAAACTAGCTTTTCATAATAAGCATGAAACGTCCATGATAAAATAATCATTATTATCACACACGACAATGATTATTTTATCATGGTAAGTTCCATCTGACCATTAAAAATTAAAAAATAAACAGATGAAAAATTGTAATGTATGACTAAGAAATTATTCTTATAACATTCAATTTTTGTATTTTTATACACGTAAAAATTAAACAAATTTTAAACTGAAAAATATGTCGGGTCACAGTAAATGGTCAACTATTAAAAGAAAAAAAGGCGCTCTTGACGCAAAGAAAGGTAAAATCTTTTCAAGGTTAGTTAAAGAAATACAGGTTGCAGTAAAAGATGGCGGATCTGATATTGAATCTAATCCGAGATTAAGACTTGCCGTTCAGAATGCAAAAGGGGCAAATATGCCAAAAGACAATGTTGAAAGAGCAATAAGTAAAGCCTCTAAAGAAGGGGGCAACCTCCAAGAGGTTACTTTTGAAGGTTATGGACAGGGAGGAATTGCAATTTTCATTGAATGTTTAACCGATAATAATCAGCGAACCGTAAGTGATATAAGAGCTGTTTTTAATAAGCGGGGAGGAAATTTAGGAATCAATGGTTCTTTAAGCTTTTTATTTGAAAGAAAGGGTGTATTCACAGTAAAAAAGAACGATTGGGATACTGATGAATTTCAACTTGAAATAATTGATGCAGGAGTTGAAGAATGTGAGCTTGAAGGAGATGTTTTTATTATAACCACCGCTATTGAAGATTTTGGCAACGTTCAGAAGAAACTTGACGAGATGAAGACTGAAGTAGAGAATGCTACACTTCAAAGAATTCCAAACGAAACTAAATCACTCGATGTTAATTCTGCTCAAAAAATACTAAAAATGATTGAAGACTTTGAAGAAATAGATGATGTACAAAATGTTTACCATAACCTTGAGATGAACGAAGAATTGATGAATGCAATGGAATAAAGAATAATCTTACCACTATATTATTATGAAATTCAATAATATACATGATTAATTATAATAACTCATTTTATATAATTTTGAATTTTTATGGAGAATCATTTTAAAAAAAGATTTTTATCAGTATATTTGCACTTACTTTTTAATACGTGAATGAACAAAAGTATTTTCATACTCAACCTTATTCTTCTTCTCGGTATTCTTAAGATACCAGGGTGAGAATGGTTTCGTATGGAAGGTAAAGAATAATATTCAGCCATTCTCCCAAAAAGAGGATGGCTTTTTTAATTCATAGAATTGTATAATTTTAAATACGTAATTATCATGAGCGACAAACTTTACATTTTTGACACCACACTTAGAGATGGTGAACAAGTTCCCGGATGTCAACTAAACACGGTAGAAAAAATTGAAGTAGCAAAAACCTTAGAAACTTTGGGGGTAGACATCCTAGAGGCCGGCTTTCCCATTT
>CAZWGG010000073.1:0-13037 GCA_964633305.1 uncultured Bacteroidales bacterium | reverse complement strand
TGTAAGGGCATCTCAGTGTGTTAATAATACCCCCGTAAGAGAAGCAGCCTATGATGATTATTACATGTACATGGAAGATGCCGACGAATGGGAATACAATGGGACCGTTTATAATAACGAATTTGCAGCCGTTTATCGCTGGCGCGAAGCCGTACAGAATGATTTTGCAGCAAGAATGGACTGGTGTGTTAACCTGTATACAAACGCGAACCACCAGCCAGTTGCTGTTATAAACGGTGATAATTCAAAACAAATTATCAGAATAAACGCGGTGCCTGGTGGAACTGTTAACCTTAATGCAGGAGGGTCATCCGATCCTGACGGCAATTCACTTATATATTACTGGTGGGCTTATGAAGAGCCCGGCTCATATACGGGTAATTCCGATCTGGATAATTTAATCCAGGATGCGAATATTCAGTCCACATCCTTTACAGTTCCCACAGATGCTCAAATTGGAGATGAAATTCACATAATTCTCGAAGTAAAGGATAACGGGACACCGCAACTAACAAGTTACCGGAGAGTGATAATTACAGTTGACGATACACAACTGTTGCCTCCGACTAATTTACATTCTACTGTCACCAGTAAAAATTCCATCACCATCCGGTGGGACTATAGTGCAAACAACGAAGATGGATTTGTTGTACAGGGACGTATTGCAAATACCGGCGACTTTATGAATCTGGCTTCTTTGCCAGCCGGCACCCACGAGTTCACGCAGGCAGGTTTACCGGCAAACACGACATTTGAAGCAAGGGTATATGCTTTTGCCGGTGATGAACAATCAGGTTATTCGGATATAATAACGGTAAAAACATTACCTGAAATTGTAATAACGCTTGAAGCAGAAGATTATGACGAAAATCACAGTGTAAGAGATTTTGGCAGTTATGTTGAATTTGATAACCAGGAATGGATCAGGTTAAGTAGTGTTGATTTTGGCAATGGATTCTGCAATGCCCGCCTGCGGATAAATCAAAATATTACAACAACAGCTACTTTTCTCGATATCAGGATTGATGCTCCCGATGGATTACTGATCGGAACAATTGAAGGCACAGGCAGTACTGGTACATGGTTGGAACGTGTAACTAACCTAATCCCTGTTTCCGGTATTCACGATTTATATATAAAAGCATATAACCCTCCTTCCTACCCAACTTACGTATGTGATCTGGATTGGATAAAGCTCTATAATAATGTAACAGATTATACTTTACCTCAACCGCAAATATCCATTGCCGAAACCGACAATAACCAGGTAACTATTACTATAGAAGGATATAGCGGCAATTATAACGGGTTTATTGTTGAACGGATTATTGACGATGAATATAACCACCAAATAATTGGTATAATCAAAAATCCGGCTTTAACATTTATTGATAATAATGCCACGGGCGGATATGAAATTGCTTACAGGGTAAAAGCATATTATGGAGATGCTGTTTCACCGTACTCTGAATTACAAACCTTAACAGTGGCTACACGCGATGCATTTGAATTAACAGAAGCCGAAACCTTTGATGAGGGAAATGGCATTACAGTAAATACGAATGATGTTACGTTTACAACCGATGACTGGATAATGTTTGAAAATATGGATTTTCATGAGGGGGCCAATGTATTCGAAATTGAATATACGGCCAGGAGCAGTTATTCTTATTTTACATCGGGGAAACTTTATTTGAATTTAGATGGTGCGGATGGCCAAAGATTAGGAAATATATCCATTATTACGGATGAAACAACACATCACACGGTTATTTCTATAGAACCTGCTGTTTCAGGTGTTCATGATATATATTTTATACATCCCGGTGCAGAGCAGTATTCATTCGAATTCGATGTCGACAATTTCATTTTTTCTTCGCAACCCGTTTATAATGAGTACTCCGGTGGGAGAAACTATACACCTTATCCAAGCGCCGGTTACAATTACATACAAAAAGTAACACCCCGCGCAGAAATGAGTGAAGTAAGTTTTACCGGTAGCAGGAACTCTTCGGAAATAAATGATGTATTCCAGTATTTCGACGGCCTGGGACGGCCTTTACAAACTATTTCCGTAAGGGCATTACCATCAGGAAAATCGATCATACAACCCTTTTACTATGATGAGCTTGGCAGGGAAAGCAGGAAATACCTTCCTTACGCGCGAGGGAGTTACGGCTCCTACGCAGCCGAAGCATTGGACAACGATAAAGACCGGCAAGGCACACAGATCAACTTCTATTACAATTTTGATGAAATGTTTGACCGTACAAGGGATTACCGGTATGCTTACGCGGAAACAAAATACGACAATTCGCCGCTTAACCGGGTAGTTGAACAAGGGGCGCCGGGAGTTGACTGGCGGCCCGGGCGGCATACGGTAAGAACTGAATACAGTACAAATGGAAGCGCCGAAGTATATCGCCTCACTGTCGACAATAATTCACTTATACTGGGAATGAATGATGCACGCTATTATCCTGTGAATTCGCTTTACCTGACAACCGTATGGGACGAAAACGGCAATCCTGTTAAAGAATATAAGGATATATGGGGAAATGTTGTACTAAAACAGGTATATGACGGCACGCAATGGTTATCAACCTATTATATTTATGATAAATTCAATTTATTGCGCTACGTGCTGCCACCCAAAGCAATGGATATTATTGAATCCGGCCTGGAACCGGGTGTTGCGCTAGCCCTAACGCCTGACAACACCACTATTGAAAATCTCTGCTATTACTATAAATACGATAAACGCAGGCGAATGACATTAAAACAAATACCAGGAGCAAAACCCGTGTATATGTTGTATGACAACCGCGACCGGCTGGTGGCTACCCAGGATGGTAACCAAAGATATGGTTCTGCCGGTATTGAAAAGGACCCGAAAGAGTGGACATTTACCAAGTACGATGCAATGAACAGGCCGGTGATGACAGGGACATATTTTAGCAATGAATCGCCTGAAGATTTGCAGAATGCATTAACTAATGATTTTACAGGAAATAAGCTTTATGAAAAGCTTAATGGCGCGTCAATAAATAATGAAAGTGAATTATTTGGGTATTACACCGATCCTGCAATGCAATCATTCCCGCGGCTTGAGGGGGATAACTATAAAATTCTGACAGTTAATTATTATGACGATTACTATTCATTCGGTTCAACTATTTACGATTTTGAAACAGGCCCCGTTCCTTCTAATGAACCGAACAACCAGGTAAAAGGGTTACTGACTGCCACGCGAACAAGGGTGTTAAACCCTGCCACGAACATGAACGAATGGCTGCTTACGGTAAATTATTATGATGACAGGAACCGGGTAATCAAAACTATTGCCGATAACCATTTATCGGGTTTTGATATGATCGTTAATGAATACGATTTCACGGGTAATATAACCGGATATTGGCAATATCATGGTATAGACGGTTCATACCAGGATCATGTTATATATCAGAAAATGGTATACGACAATACAGGCAGGTTAGTGGAAACCTGGCAGCAACTCGACGGCGGCGAGCTCATCCTGCTCAGCGCCTTGGAATACGATGACCTGGGACAGCTTTCCTCCAAATACCTGCATGGAGAAGGTACGGGGACATTAACCTGTCAGCAAAAAACAAAGTATAAATACAATATTCACGGCTGGCTGACTTCCATAAACGATATCGGGAACCCGGGAACGGTTTTGTTTAGCATGTACCTGGCATACAACAACCTGCAACCGGGTGATAAACTTTACGATGTGGCAAATCTTAACGAAAACCTGGCCTGTTATAACGGGAATATTTCAGCTATACTGTGGAAAGAAAAAAACAACAATGAACTAAAAGGCTATGGATACCAATACGACGGTTTGAACAGGTTAACAAAAGCGCAAAGCGGCTATAAACCGGGTACGAACCTGTCGTGGGCAGAACAAAATAAATTTTCAGTACCTGCAATTAGTTATGATCTGAATGGCAATATACTTTCCCTGCAACGATATAATAAGGATAATGAATTGTTGGATGATCTGACTTATACCTATTTAAATAATGATATCAGTAACCAGTTGGGCAATGTTGCCGACGCAGCAACTGAGATTGGTGGGTTTATTGAAGGGTATACAGGCGATGATGTTGAATATACGTATGATGCAAACGGAAATATGAAATCGGATTTCAACAAAGGCATTACCCGGATAGATTACAACTACCTGAATTTACCTGAAACTATATATAAACAGGGAGAAGAAGTTGAATTTTATTACGATGCAGCCGGAAATAAATTATCCAAATATGTAAGTGAAATTCCGGGAAGTACAACTGATTATATTGGCCCGTTTGTATACAAAAACGATACATTGAGCTACATACTCACCAGTGAAGGCAGAATAACGTTTACCAATGAACCGGTTTACGAATACCACCTGAAAGACCATTTGGGCAATACGCGGGTAGCCTTTGAAGCCAAACCTGAAGGGCCGGAAATAGTGGAAGTGGCCGATTATTACCCGTTTGGTATGCGGTATGAAGACAATAGCTCACAATTAAGCAACGACAATAAATATCTTTACAATGGTAAGGAACTACAGGATGAGATGGATCTGGACTGGTATGATTACGGGGCAAGAATGTATGACCCGCAGTTGGGGAGATGGCATGCAATTGACCCGGCTTCTGAAATGTATTATATGTTTAGCCCATATAACTATACAATGAGTGATCCTGTTAATTATATTGATCCGAATGGAAAATGGGTAACCGATTGGTATTTTTCACATGAACCGCAAAATAACCCACCAGAGGAGGATAAAAAAAATGATAATGAGGAGAAGGAAGAAGAAAAAAATAAAAGTAATGAAGAAGAGACCGAAAATTATTCTGAAGACGGTGTTCTGATTCCTGAAGTAATTATTGATGGAAGAAGTAGCGGTAAGTATGGCTATATTGAAATTAAGAAGGATGTGGATGGATTTGTGATGAGATTTGTCAGAGTTTTCATTAGCGGTGTTACTGGTATTTCTGATATGAGGGGACATGCTCCAATAGGAGGTAATACTACACCTTTAGATGTTATGGGACATGGTACGCTTGCAGGAGTATTAAAAATTGGATGGGATATGCAGGAGTCAGATTTTGATAGATATTTAGCATCAACTAGTTGGTCGAAAATGAAATGGTATGCTGATAAGTATAATCGCGATGGTCATCTTGGTGTAGTATTCGTTTATGGTGCTGCAGATGTTTTGGATCCTAATGATTACTGGCCTACCGTAAATAGGACACCTACAACACAAGTATTTGAATCTGCAGAAGAGGCAAAAGAATTTCTAGGCTTCACTCCAAGAGTTGTTTATTATCAATTCGTTGATCCTAAAACAGAAACTCTCAATGTTTTAAAAGAATGTAAGTTGGCTTTTGAATAATAAAACCTAATATCAAATAAGAGTTATGAAAAAATACATTTTATTTATATCAGCAATTTTAGTAATAAAAGTTACAGTAGTTTCTTCACAGGATTATACACCAGTAAATATTCCATCACCCGCTCGGCGTAGTTTATAACTACGTCGAGAAATATAAATGGAAAAGCTATTAATAGATATATAGAATAAAAACCCCCGGCTCGCGCGGATTTGTAATCCGTGCGATAACTAAACCGGGCAAGGACAAAAAAATAAGAAAATAGAATTAAATATGAAAAAAGATAACAAAATAATCAAAGATAAACCAACTCGCGAGCGTTTGCAACGCGTGCGGTAAATAAAAAAATATAACAAAATAAAAACACTTATATCAACATAAATAACTATGAAAAATTACATTTTATTAATAACGGTAATATCAATACTTCAGGTTAAAATAGTATTTCCACAAGGTTATGACCCAATTGAAGTACCTTCTCCGCAGGCTTATTCTTTTTTCAGGTATTCGGAGTTTCCGGTAAATTATTCCACTGGCCTGCCCAATATTAATATACCCATTACAACACTAAAAGAAGGTACACTGGAAGTACCCGTTACTTTAAGTTATCACGCAGGAACAATTAAACCACGGGAGCAGGTCGGCTGGGTTGGTTTCGGATGGGACCTTAACGTTGGGGGAGTTATTACGCGCAAAATTGAATCTATAAGAGATGATAAAGAAAACATAGGGTGGTTCTTTGCAAAACCCGACGATCCCGTTATCGACGATCCTGATATGATCGATGGGGCGCCGGATGTATTTTCCTATAGTTTCAATGGGCATAGCGGCAAATTTGTTTTGGATCTGGATAATAGTTTCATGGTTTATCCCATGGATAATATCATCGTTGAATTAATTACAGAAGATGATGATTATAGTGAAGTTGATGGAGTATGCAGTTTGAAAGATTATTGGTATCCTGGTGTAGGGCTCGGGGAAACCTATTTCCAGGGGTTCCGGATTACATCGGACGATGGTACTATTTATGAATTCAGGCAAATTGAATATTCATTCCCAAAAGGAGGCGGGGTAAGCGGTCCTGATCACCAGGTTATCAATACCTGGTACCTTACACGAATTATTTCTGCCAATGGCAAAGATGAAATAAAATTTACATACCAGAAACCCGCCGCCAATAAGTTTCATATTGTAACAGATCCTTCCTTAAATTCGGAAGAGTACCATGCTTTAGGAACCTGGTTCTACATCAAATCCAAATCATATTATACAACCAGTTTGAATGAATTGGTTTATCCAAAAGAGATTAAAGGCTCCCGGACAAATCAAAAAATTGAATTTGCGATTTCCCCCAAGGATGATTTACCATATCCTTATGAGAAACTTGTAGATGGTTTTCAGCCATATTTAAATTGCAATTACAATGGGCATAAACTGGACACAATTAAAATCAGTTATAAAGATGAACCCATAAAGTATTTTAATTTTAATTATAATGAGCAAAATGGTGAATGGAAAATGATACTGACGGGCTTGCAGGAATTAAATGCCTCACTGGCTCCTGTCAGCCCGCCATACCAGTTTTCCTATTCAACCCGGCATATAAACTATGGTAGCCGCGTTGATCACTGGGGCTTTTACAACTATGATGGAACTATTTTACCAGCAGGATTAAAGGAGATTGACGGGCGTGCTCCATGGCGTGAATCCTATGATATAGAAGACTATCCGGATATTTTAAAAAAGATAACATATCCCACAGGTGGCTATACTTCGTTTGAATGGAACCAGAATACCTTTACAAAGGTTGCAGATGATCCTTATCATGAATTAGAGGTATTTAAAACTAACACGCTTCCTCCACGTGATGGAGATGTATATGCGGCTATAAAGGCAGATCCGAATTTGGAAGATATTTTCATAGAATTTAATAAATATGATACAACCCAGGTATTTGTTTCACTTGTTTTTAATACGCTTGTACATGGAAATGAAGCAGGATGTTTTTGCGGTGGCGCTGGTGAATGCGATATACAAAATATTTACTTTAGAGGAGACAAATATGGTTTAAATGAAATTATTGACCATGCTTTATATCACACATTTGAGGTGGAAAATTCATTCTGCGAGACCGGAAGAAATTTCTATGATTCTACTATGGATGGACATCTCTATAATTCTCATGTTAAATATTGTGAATACATTAGCAGTGATTTTGAGTATACCGGGGGGGTACGTATCAATAAAATTACCACTTACGATAATGCCACCGGTAAGGAAATAGTCCGGGAGTTTGAATACAAACTGGAAGATGGAAAATCAAGTGGTGTAATTAATACATTTCCAAAGTATAATGAAAAAGCATCCTGTTACTATTGGTTTACTGGAGATGATCCAATGTATCCAAGTTCAGGATATGCATCAGGAGAAATAGCTTATGCTTCAACACAGAGTTTAAGTCCATTTTCATTTACTGACGGCTGCCATGTAAATTATTCGCGTGTAGCGGAAAAAAGGAGTGACGGGGCACGTTCGGTCTATTATTATACTACCTTTCTTGATGTCCGGGACGAGCGTTCATCTGTTGACCCTCGTGTAATTGTCATAGACAACTCGATGTACAGGGGTAAATTAATACGGGAAGAACATTACAAAAGTGGTGAGACAAAACCAGTTGAAACCAAAAATTATACGTATCAAAATATCTACCTGTATGATGATAATCAATATCCCGTAGGCATTTATGGTAGCAAATATCAAAAGTATGTAACATTTACAAGTGGGTCGGCACAAGGTTATTTTTTTAATATTTTGCCTTACAGGCATGAGGTACGCGACTTTCTGCTGCGCAGTATTAGAGATACTATTGATGGTGTATCATCCTACACATTGTACGACAATTCACGGGATATACATAATAGCTATGCAGATTTAACGGTTTCAAAAACAATAGTTGGCCCTAATGGGGAAAGTACATTTGAAAAATATATTTACCCGATAGATTATGAATCTGTTGATAATGGTTTTATAGGGGAGATGAAGACATCAAATATTATCAATAAACCTGTTGAACAATATACAAACAAGAACGGTAATGTAATAAAGGGCACAATTACCGAATATAATACCGGTGACGAAATAGGCTTGCCTGATATGATATATAATCTTGAATCAGATCAACCAATTGCAAGCTCTTCTTTTGTACCTTCAAATCAAAACGGATATAGTCCAAGTACCTATTACAAGCCATTGGTCAGGTTCGATAGCTATAGTTCTTCAGGTAATCTTTTGCAATATCATAAAGAAAACGGCAATAACATTTCCTACGTATGGGGATATAACGATATGTACGTGATAGCAAAAGTAGAAAATGCAGAAATAGGCAAATTCGCCCACACAAGTTTCGAAGACGGATTTCCTGAAGGTTGGGTTGAACATGGCAGTATTCTTGATTACTCGGGTACGAATACAGGCAGGAAATACCATTGTAATTCATTTGAAACATCCGTTCTACCGGCAGGCACTTACAATCTGCATTTCTGGGCAAAAGGACATCCTAATTTTACAACTGCAAAATTGAAAATCAATGAAACTATGGAATTCGATGTTGACGATGTAAAAGGAGAAAACTTTGATTTGAAAATAACGCTCGCCAACCCCTCACGAATAAAATTTAAGGCAGATTATATTAATGTTGATGAAGTTAGGGTATGTCCCGAAGATGCTTTTATGACCACCTATACCTATGACCCGCTTATAGGGATGACTTCACAAACCAATCCCCAGGGGTTAACAACCTATTACGAATATGATGATTTTGGCAGGCTAAAATACATTAAAGACCACGAAGGCAATATACTTGAAGCTTATGATTATCATTATGCAGGGGAGTAACCCCTCGAGATATACCGTAAAACACACGCCAGCTTCGTGTCAAGGCTGAAATGTAGGGTAAATTAGAAAAACCCTGACAGGGTTATTTTTAAAAAAGAATTATGGATAATATAGTCATTTTAATAATAAATTAAGGCAACCCTGTCAGGGTTGAAACCGTCATGGAAAGTAACCCCTTGAGATATACCGGGAAGGTTATAGATTGCAAAACAATTGTATTAATTCATTAAATTAAAAATACATATCATGAGATTACGTAAAGGAAAAGAAAAATCAAAAGATTTTCAACATAATAGTAATCATAAAAACTGCCGGCAATAAAATTTCTAAAAGTATAAATATATTTGTTCAATTTTTAAAATTTGATTGTCAATTAAATAAAAGTAACATCATGAAAATAAAGATGATTTTAATGATTAGTGTAGTAATAGGGATATTATCTTGTGAAGATAAAGAAACCAGTCAAGTTGATAAACTTACTGACGGGGTATGGATTTCGGAAACAACATCAATCAAATATGAGAATCTTGACTTCAAAGAGGATATGACTTATAAAATTACCGAACTGGTAAATAGTCCTTTTACTGATAATGAAGCACCCTTTGAAACAGGAAATGTTTCAGGAGATTGGAGCCTTGAGAGTAATAAAATTGCGTTCTTAACAGCTTATGCGAATTTAAATTTTGATATTCCGACTTTTGATGGCCAACCATTGGATAGTTTTATAGGATATCAATGTGATGGGATTTTTGTAAATACCTCAGAATTTGACAGGGTAATAAATATTGAAGGTGATACGGTATTTCCTGATTCTGAATATTCTCCAACTACCTGGTTAATAGAAGAATTAACCGATAAATCCTTAATTGTAAAAAGAGGAACTGATATAATTAAATATAAGAAACAATAATTTAGAAAAATAGGTAAAGACTAACTTCAAAAAATAAAACTGATTCAGGAATAAAAAATTTAAGGTTAAAAATTTTGTAAGAACAATAGAATACTTACAAAATTTTACGAACTTATTTTCTCTGGATTTTCAAATAAATAATTACCAGGTTAATTTAACCCAAGCTGAGGAATAATTTGACTCAGAAACTACCACATGAATCTGTTTGTTGCATGGGCACACGGGACGAGATCCTGTTTTGTGAACATAAGGTAAACTTGGAAACGATCGTGCACCAATAGCAGTACCATTATAGACAAATCCTGCTACTGCATCAGTTCCTTCTGCCAAAAGGTCGTAGCTAAAAGTAGTTCCCGATAGGGTCCAGTATGTCTCGGCTCCTATACTCGGATAGCCAAAGGCCCAACATTCTTTTGTGCTCAAAGAGCACCCTGCTCCTGCATTAACTGAATTTATGCTGAGGATAAAACATAATAGTATAGCAAAAATCGAATAAATCATTGTTTTCATAATGTTTGATTTTTAGTTAAAAAAAAAGTTTAAGCATAAAATAATATATTGAAGTTAGTCTTTACTATATTTTTTATAAGCATAATGATCGTATTTCTTATTGTCGACCTTAATTACAGCATGGTATTTTTCTTTCAGTCCAACAAGTAGCTGCTGTTTTATTTTATCCAGTTTCTCATTTATCATATCCCATTTTACCATATCCTTTACTTCATTTAATTGCATTACCCTTTGACCATAGTCATACTTTTTCATGAAAAGGGCATGCTTTCCATTGTCTTCAAAAGGAACCGAAACACCATTACTTTCCATTGGCATCAACATTGTCATTACTTTATCAGGAAAAACCGAACTGTTATATGTTATATCTTTATTCCACTCAATGTACAGAAGTCCTCTCAACCGGGTAAACTGCACAGAATCATTTGTTCTTTTCATAATTTCAAACATACCTTTAACGGCATTTTGTTCAGTATCGAAAAAGAATATTGAAACAATCGCATTAGCCGGTTGGGTATATTTGTTTTTATTGAGGTTATATCTGTCTTTTATTTCTTCTTCGGGGACTATTATCTTATTTATCAATTCATTTTCTTCGTAATTAGCATAAACCAGGGACTTAGTATAGTTCTCCCTGTCGAGTAGAAACTCTGTTTGCTGTGTTATGCCTAACTTCTCTGCCTTTTGATAAGCATATTCGTTATAAACGATAGAGTGTATAAAATTATTTAATTGGCCATGATTTGCTATTTCCTGGCGGAACGGCCGGTAATTATAATTATCCATTAATTCCGATACCGTAACCTTTACTTCATGATCTTTAATATTGTACGTAAATGCATTTTGTTCTAAAATATTGCTGAACATGCCCTTGTCAAATTCATTTATAGGCCAGATGGTTTTAAGCTTGTCTTCCATTTTATATAAAACATCAGCGTTGTATGATATCGTGGTATTTTGTTGTACTTCTTGAATAAACCGGGCCCTTATTTTTTCTATTTTTTGCTTTTTTAAATTGTTTCTGACGATTTCCGGCGAAATATTATCTTTTATTGTATCAATATCTTTTATATAAAACATATAATACCCACTGTTAAAACTTAGTATTGGTGATATCTCACCTTTATTAAGACCGAAAAGATACTCCTCGTATTCCCAAAAATTTATATAAGGCCAAATGAGGATATCTTCATTATAAACTATATTTTTTTCGTGGAAGCTTCTTTTAACAATATCCTGAAACTCTTTTGCATCTTTTAATGTATTATTCCCAATAACGTGCAGCGCCGAATCGAAATCGTTAAATTGTAAATATTCAACATACATTTTTTTAGTACTTCTTTGTATTGCCAGTTCAATCTCTTTATCATCCGGTACAAGTTCTTTTTCTATCAATTTTTCTTCTAATAAACCTCCCCTCTGGGCAATCATTAAGCGCTCCATACTTTTAACCCCTTGAATGACCTCTTCTTTTTTATTATACCCTTTATTATATGCGTCTGCCAAAAAATAGGTGCGATCGATAAATCCCTGCATCCATCTTTTAACAACATTACTATCAGGAATTGCGTTGTGATTGTTATGAAAGTCATCAATAAACCTGTTAAGGTTCTTTTCTAACTCATATTCGGTAATTCTAACGTCTGCTATACTTATTACAACCTTATCGTTGAAATCATTTTTTACATTAGTACATTTTGAATTTGGAAGAATTAAAAGTACTGCTAGGGGTAAAATTTGAATTTGGCGTTTGAACATGATGATAAATATTTTAGAGTTTTAATTAAATTTTGTTTTCAATAATCCCTCTATTTATAATTAGACGAATAATAATTTAATTTTGGAACATAAATTATGATTACAATAGAAAAAAGTTCTTTTCCGTCGTGGTTTTCATTGCTGAAGGATTCTTATTTTTGATTAGCATTTAGTTAATAATTAATAAAATACCATAAATGTTAAATTTTATTATTTTAGTATTAAAATAAAAGCACAATAATGATCCAACCTTCTTTAGCTCCAGTTTATCCAAGCGACAGAATAATATCGCTTGATGTTATTCCTGGGTTTGCAGTATTGGGAATACTTATAATGAACATCCAGAGTTTCTCAATGATACACTCAGCCTATGTAATTCCTACTTTATACGGATATCTTACCGGAGTGAATAAATGGGTATGGATTATTGGTCATATTATATCTGACCAAAAATTTATAAGCATATTCTCTATTCTTTTTGGGGCAGGAATTATTTTATTTAGTCTTTGCAAGAAAACGCCAAATACTGCGTTATTCTTGCCTTGAAA